>JAYFRU010000001.1:0-87409 GCA_040946965.1 Burkholderia sp.
CAATCCGTTCGCATTGCCTGCAATCATCACCACGTGGGCTACTCCGTCCTCATGCTCGATTTATGCAACAACGCCCTCTCGATGCTTTCGGGTTCGTACACAGTCGCGCCAGGAATTTTACGAATCGGCCATAATTTTCAAATTACAAAATCCTTTAAATAACTTTCTCAGGATCCTCAAGAAAACAATTCGACTCATAAAAATAATGGAAACAATCTCGGGATGCGAGATTATGAATGATGTCGATTTTGTCAATAAACAGATTGAGTAAGATATTTGGATGCAGAGCAAGATATTCGATGTCTGCAATGATTGTCAGTGGCTTGAAATCCTGGAAAGCCACGCGGGGTAAGGCTTTCTGTTTGATTTGCATCATATTTCATGCATGAGCGCCAAGCATATATATGCATGATCAGTCCAGCCCCCGATGTTCCTGCGTACCGGATTTGACGGACAGACAATCCCTGCAATCGATGATTAAATAAGCCTGCATGCAAGTTGTCGAGAAATCGATTGAATCAGAGATCTCGAATAGGTCCAACCAATCACAGTTTCAGCTCACGAGAAAAAAGCTTCGTGGATATCAGTGCGGCATTCCCGACTAATCGACAGGCATCGAAACGAGTCAAGCCAGGCGGTCGAATGCTCGATTTGCCGACTCGTTTTGCCAAGTCCGCTGCCATGAAGCGTTGATCGTTGCTAGCAAGGGCGTGATGCCCGGTTCGCGCAAATGCTGCCCGGTCTGGCGTCGTTTTGCAGTCCTCAGTTGCCGATATGAAATGAGTTGATCGATTGGCGCGCAATAGTCGTGCGCCGTGTAGGCAAAGGCATGCCGAGGTGCAGGCGGCATGCGGAATTCCGGTAGTTCTTTTACGGATCCGAGACTCGGCGCCGGTGCTAGGTGTCGTCTCGCGAGCTTGAGGAGCGTTGCCCCATGCAGTCAGTCAGCCCGATCGGTGAGACGAAAAAGGCATTGCGCCTGTTGCAGGAACTGGTTGGATGCGAGCTGGGCATGCCCGCGCACGAGGTACCCGTGGAGTCGGACTACCTCAGCATGGGGTTCAGTTCGCGAGGCTTGATCGGCTTGATCCAGCAATTGGGCAGCCTGTTGCAGACGAAGCTGAGCCCCTCGGTGCTGTTCGACTATCGGACGCTGACGGAATTTGCTGGCTACCTGGCCGAACATCATGCGCGGCGGCTGGCGGCCATGGAAACGGAGCAGGGCGCTTGCGCGAGCCAGGGCACGCACGACGCGCCATGCGCCGTGGCACCGCTGAACGAAGCGCAGCGCGGGCTGTGGTTCCTGCAGAAGAGCCATCCCCGGATGGCGGCCTACAACGTCCCGCTGTGCCTTCGGCTTTCGTCGCGCGTGTCGCGCGAGCGCATGCGCGAAGCCGGTGCGTGGCTGCTGCGTCGCTGGCCCATGCTCGGCGCCTCGGTGCGACGCGTGGACGGGCGGCTCGTCATGCAGGCGCAGCCGGGGCGCGAGCTTGCCTGGCACGAACACCACGCGAGCGACTGGAGCGAGGCGCAGCGGCTGAGCTGGCTGGGCGAGCGGCTGGCCGCGCCCTTCGACCTCGATAGCGGGCCGCTGCTGCGCGCCTGCTGGCTGGGCGGCGAGGCGGACGGCGGAAGCCGGCTGTTGCTGGTGATTCACCACCTCGTGATCGATGCGGTATCGGTTGGCGTCCTGCTGGCGGGCCTGCGCAAGACCTACGAGGATCTGGAAGCCGGGCGCAGCCTCGACGGCGCGATGGACGGCAGCGCCTATGGTGCCTTCGCCGCAGCGGAAGCCGGGCGACTGAGCGGCGCCGATGGCGCGGCTTGCCTCGGTTACTGGCGCGAACAGCTGGCGGACGCGCCGAGCAATCTCGGTCTGCCGCTGGATCGCGCGCGCGGCGCGGCGCCGAGCTTCCAGGGACGCACGCTGCGGCGCGAACTGCCGCCGGCGTTGAGCGAGTCCCTGCGGGCCTACACCGAGCGGCATCGCGTGTATCCGTCCACCTTGCTGCTGGCGGTGTTCCAGGGCTTGCTGAGCCGCCACGCCGGACGCGACGAGGTGGTGGTCGGCATGGCCATGGACGAGCGCGATGCGGCCAGCGCCGGGTTGGTGGGCATGTTCGTGAACATGCTGCCGATGCGCGCGCGTGGGCTTGGCCGGCGCGGTTTCGGTGAGGAGGTGCAGGCCCTGCAACGGCAGCTCGTCGATGCGATGGCACATGCCTATCCGTTCCCCGCGCTGGTGCGCGAGCTGGGCTTGAGCGGCGGAGACGCCTCGCCCTTGTTCCAGGCCGCGTTTCTCTATCAGGACACGCTCGATATCGACGCGCTTGCCGAGGTGGAGGACTGGACCTGGGAGGAAGCGCTTTACCAGGAAGGCGAATACGAGCTGGTGCTGGAGGTGCGCAGCGGCCGGCAAGGTCATGCGCTGTATTTCAAATACGATCCCAGCTTGTGGGACGAAAGCACGATCGAGCGTTGGTTGGGGCATTACCTGCATCTGCTCGAGGGCGTGCTGGCCGATCCGCAACGGCGGCTGGGCGAGCACGAATTGCGCGGCGAGCAGGAGCTTGCTCAGTTGGCTGCGTGGCAAGGCGAGGCGCGGGATTGGGCGCTGACGCCGGTGCCGGCCTTGTTCGCGCGTCAGGCAGCAGTCGATGCCCAAGCCTGGGCGGTGAGCGACTCGCAGCAGCGCTGGCGCTACGCGGAGCTGGCGGCCCACAGTGCGTCGATAGCCCAGCGCTTGCGCGCGCAAGGATTCGGCGCGGGTTTGATCGTGGGTGTCTGCCAAGGCCGCAGCCCGTGGCTGCTGGCGAGCCTGCTGGGAATCTGGCAGGCGGGCGCGGCTTACGTGCCGCTCGATCCGGCGTACCCGGCCGAGCGCCTGCGCTACATGCTGGAGGACAGCGGCGCGGGCGTGGTGCTGAGCGATGCCGAGCATCTGTCGCAGGTTCAAGCGCTGGCAGGATCGCTGCCGGCATGGGCGGCGGATGAACCATGGTCAACGCCCTCGACGCTGGCATCCCTGCCCACGCCGCAGTCGCAAGACCTAGCCTATGTGCTCTACACCTCGGGTAGCACCGGGCGTCCGAAGGGCGTTCGCATCAGCCACGGCGCGCTGAGCAATTTCCTGCAATCGATGGCCGAGACGCCTGGGCTGAAGGCCGGCGATCGCTTGTTGGCCGTCACCACGATCAGCTTCGACATCGCGGGCCTCGAACTCTACCTGCCGCTGATCGGCGGCGGCGAATGCGTGCTGTGCCCGGCAGAGGTCTCGCGCGACGGCCGGCGCCTGAAGGCGGAGGTCGAGTGGGTGCGCCCGAACCTCATGCAGGCGACGCCGGCAACGTGGTCGATGCTGTTCCATGCGGGTTGGCGCAACACGGAAAGACTGAAGGTGCTGTGCGGCGGTGAAGCGCTGCCGGCGCGCCTGAAGCAGCGTTTCGACGAAATCGGCACGACGGTCTGGAACCTATACGGCCCGACCGAAACGACGATCTGGTCGACGCTGGCGAAGCTCGATGCCAAGGAGTCGATCCATATCGGGCAGCCGATCGCCAACACCCAGGCCTATGTGCTGGACGAAGCCGGCCGTGAGCAGCCGATCGGCATCGAAGGCGAGCTGTATCTGGGCGGCGCGGGGCTGGCACAGGGTTACCACGGCCAACCGGAACGCACGTCCCAGGCTTTCGTCGATCACGCACTCGGCAGGCTCTATAAAACCGGCGATCTGGCGCGCTGGCGCGCGGACGGCCGACTGGAACATCGCGGCCGCTCGGACCAGCAGGTGAAGGTGAACGGCCACCGCGTGGAACCGGGCGAGATCGAGGCGGTGCTGGAACAATCGGGCTTGGTGAAACAGGCGGCGGTGGTATTGCGCGAAGGCGCGCACGGTTCACAGCTGGCCGCGTGGTGCGTTCCGATGAATGCAACGCATGGCGACACCTGGCTGGACCCGGTCCAGGTGCAGGCCTTGCAGGTGCAATTGCGCGATCGCGTACCGGCCTACATGCAGCCGTCGATCTGGCTGGGCACGGCGGGCTTGCCGCAAACGCCGAATGGCAAGATCGACCGTCAAGCGCTGCGTGCTCGCGCCTTGCCGGCACAAAGCGACGAGAAGGCGTCGCCCAGCGCAACCAGCCGCAGCGCCGTCCGAGCGGAGCTGGAATCGCGCCTGCTGGCCCTATGGGCCGAGGTGCTGGAGCGTCCCGCTGTTGGACGCGACGAGCGCTTCCTGGAAGCCGGCGGCAACTCGGTGGCGGCGGTGCTGCTGGCCGAACGCATCCAGGCCGAGTTCGGCCAGGCATTCGGCGTGGCGCAAGTCTTCGCACACACCAACGTCGCCGCCCAGGCCGCCTATCTCGACGAAGTGCAGTCCTTGTCGAGGCCGGCCGGCGCCGCCGATTCCCCTCGCCAGGAACCCGTTGCATCCGCAACCGATATCGCCGAGGACGCGCTGGCGATCATCGGCATCGCCTGCCATTTCCCCGGTGCCGAAGACCATCGCGCGTTTTGGCACAACCTGCGCACCGGCCACGACAGCGCCCGGCTGTTCAGCCCCGAAGCACTGCGCGCCGCCGGCGTGCCGGAGCGCCTGATCGCCGACCCGCAATACGTGCCGGTGCAATACGGCATCGAGGGCAAGGCCGAGTTCGACGCGGAATTCTTCAACCTGCCGCCGCGTACCGTGACGCGCATGGACCCGCCGTTCCGGCTGCTGCTGCAGCACGCCTGGGCCGCGATCGAGGACGCCGGCTACACGCCCGAGGCGATCCCCGACACGGCCGTCTACATGGCCATCGGCGGCCCCTTGCGGCTGGCCGAACCGACCGAGCCGGGCAGCCCCGGCGATTCCGACGACTACGTGAACTGGCTGCTGGCCCAGCCCGGCACGGTGGCCACCATGGTCTCCTACCAGCTCGGCCTGCGCGGGCCCAGCTACGCGGTGCACGCGAACTGCTCCTCGTCGCTGGTGGGCATGCACGCGGCCGCGCAGAGCCTGCGCAGCGGCGAGGTGCGCACCGCGCTGGTGGGCGCGGCCAGCCTGTTCGGCGACGACAGCCTGGGCTACCGCTACGAGCCGGGCCTGAACTTCGCCAGCGACGGCCGCTGCAAGACATTCGACTCGCGCGCCGACGGCCTGGTGGCCGGCGAGGGCGTGGCCGTGGTGCTGCTCAAGCGGGCACGCGAGGCGGTGGCCGACGGCGACCACATCCATGCACTGCTGCGCGGTATCGCGGTCAACAACGACGGTGCCGACAAGGCCGGCTTCTACGCGCCCAGCGTGCGCGGCCAGTCCGAGGTGATCGAGCAGGCGCTGCGCCAGGCGCGTGTCGATCCGGCCCGGATCGGTTATGTGGAAGCGCACGGCACCGGCACGCGGCTCGGCGATCCGATCGAGGTCACCGCGCTCAGCGAAACCTATCGGCGCCATACGCAGGCAACGCAGTATTGCGCGATCGGCTCGGTGAAGAGCAACCTCGGCCACCTGGACACGGCAGCCGGGCTGGCCGGCTGCATCAAGCTGGCGCTGAGCCTGCAGCATGGCGAGATTCCGCCGACGCTGCACTACCAGCAGCCGAACCCGGCGATCGATTTCGCGGCTTCGCCGTTCTACGTGGCAGAGCGCCTGCAAGCCTGGCCGCCCGGCCCGCGGCTGGCGGGCTTGAGCGCCTTCGGCATCGGCGGCACCAATACCCACGCGATCCTCGAGGCCCATCTGGCGGAACCCGTCGAAGCCCCGGCGGACAGCACCCAACTGGTCGTGCTTTCCGCGCGGACGCAGGAGCGCCTGCACGCCGTCGCGCGGCAGTTGCTCGACCATCTCGACAGTTCCGCTTCCTTGCCGTCGCTGCGCGACCTGGCTTATACGCTGCAAGTCGGCCGTCGCGGCATGACGCATCGGCTGGCCTTCGTCGCCGACGACATGAGCAGTTTGCAGCGGCAGCTGTCCGATCATCTGGCGGGCCGCAAGCTCGGCCACGAGGGCGATTGCGATCGCGGCCAGGCCTTGTTGCAGGCCTTCGAGCACGACGGCGACTCGGCTCGCCTGTTCGCGCAGTGGGCCGCCGCAGGCAAGCTCGACAAGCTGGCCGCGCTGTGGGTGCAGGGCCTTTCCCTGGACTGGGCGCTGCTGCACGGCACCCGCCGCCCGCGCCGGGTCAGCCTGCCCACGTACCCGTTCGAGCGCACGCGTCACTGGCTGGAAGCCCCGGCCGTCGCGCCGGCGGCGGAACCGGAACCGCTCGAGCTCGCACCGGAACGCGCCTGGGACGGCATGAGCTATCTGCCGCGCTGGGTGGCCACGCCGGTCATCGCGCATGACGGGCAGGCAGCGCCGGCCCCGGCATCGCTGCTCATCGTGGTGCCGGAGGCTTCCGCGCGTGCCGGCCAGTTGCTCGAATGGTGCGCGCGACGCTGGCCGTCGGCAGCCTTGCGCCTGATCCGCCTCGGCCGGGAAAACCGTCGCCTGGGCGAGGCGGAACACGTCTGCGACAGCTTCGACGACGGCCAGGCCTTGAGCGAAGCGCTGCAGGAAGGCAGCTGGCCCGACAGCGTGGTGTTCCTCGCCGATGTCGATACCAGCGCGGAGGCGGCCTCGAACTGGCCGGGCCGCCCGGCATCGGCCGAAGCACAGTTGTTGCGCGTGCAACGAGCCCTGAACCAGGGCCAGGCCAGGCAGCGCACCGATTTCTACCTGGTGACGATCGAAGCCGACGCCGGCGGCGCGTCGGCAGGCGGCGGCCTGAGCGGCCTCGCCTACGCCATGGCGCAGGGCGATCACCGCCTGCGGCTGCGCCACCTGAGCCTGGACGTCGAGGCGTGGTCGGCATCCAGCTGGTGGGAACTTTGGGCCGAGCCGGCCAGCGAACGCGGTGAGCGCGTGCGCTTCAGCGGCGGCGAGCGTTGGCGGCAACGCTTCGAGCGCCTCGATTGGGGCAGCCTGCGCGACGGCGGGCTCAAGCAGGGCGGCGTCTATCTGATTGCCGGCGGCAGCGGTACGCTGGGCACGGCGATCAGCCGCTACCTGATCAAACGCTATCGAGCGCGGGTGATCTGGCTGGGCCGCAGCCGCGCCGATGCGCCGGAACTGGCCGCGCGCCTGCAAGCGTTGGCGGCGGGCGAGCTGGGGCCCAGCTATCTCCAGGCCGATCTCACCGACGCCGGCGCGGTGCGCGAGGCGGTCGCCCGGGCCAGGCAGATCCATGGCCGGATCGACGGCGCGATCTTCTCGGCCATGCAGCGCGGCGCGGATGCGCCCGCCGAGCGCTGGTGCCCGGCCGCGCTGGCCGAGGCCGTGGCCGTCAAGGCGCTCGGCGCGCGGCATTTCCATCAGGCCCTGCTCGGCGAATCGCTGGACTTCCTCTGCTATTACTCCTCGGTGCAGTCCTTCGCCTTCCTCAGCGCCAGGGATTCGGCGGCTTATGCCGTCGGCGTGGCCGCAGCCGATCGCTACGTGCAATCGATCCGTGCCCGGTCACCGTTCCGCGTCGGCCTGATCCACTGGGGCTACTGGCAGGCGTCGCTGGCCGGCACGGCGCTCGAGCAGGACCTGGCCCGACACTTCACCGGCATCCGCGCCGACGAGGCCTGCGTGTTCTTCGAGCGTTTCGTGGCGGCCCTGGGGCAGGGCGTGCTCGACCAGGCGATCTGCCTGAAGGCGTCCGATAGCGTGCGCGAGCTGATGCCCAGCACGGCCGCCGACGTGGTGGCGGTCGCCACCACCGGCACGCCGTCCTTCCTCGACCGCTTCGATGCCGCCGCGCTGCGCTCCACCGTGGCGCCGCCGGATTGGACCGAGCTGGACCGGCGCCTGCGCGGTCTGTTGTGCGCGCAACTGCGCCGCCTGGGCCTGTTCGACCAAGCCGGCGTGAGCTGGGACGGTGAGCAGTTGCGCCGCAAGCTCGGCGTGATCGACGACTACCGGCGCTGGTGGGACGAGTGCTGCACCGAGATGCTGGAGGCCGAAGGCTGGATCCGCACGCGGCAGGGGCGCGTCGAGTTGCTGCGCGCCCTGAGCCTGGAGCAGGCCGATGCGCTATGGCAGGACTGGGAGCGCGACAAGGCCGGCTATCTGCAGGACCCGCAGCTGCGTGCCGCGCTGCTGCTGGTGGAGGACTGCCTGCGCCAGCTGCCCGAGGTGCTGCTCGGCCGGACCTCGGCCACCTCGGTGATCTTCGCCGACGGCAGCATGAGCAAGGTGGCCGGTCTCTACCAGGGCACCGCCTGGACCGATTCCTTCAATCACCAGGTGGCGGTCACCGTCGAGGCCTATGTGCGCCATCGCCTGGCCGCCGATCCGCAGGCGCGCCTGCGCGTGCTCGAGGTCGGCGCCGGCACCGGCGGCACCACCGCCAAGGTGTTGCCGCGCCTGGCCGCGATCGGCGCGCCGATGCTCGAATACTGCTACACCGATCTGTCCGAGGCCTTCCTGGCCCAGGCGCGCGAGCGTCATCTGGCCGAGCATCCCTATCTGCGTACCTGTCGTTGCGACATCGAACGGCCGCTGGCCGGGCAGGGCATCGTGCCCGGCAGCTACGACATCGTGATCGCCACCAACTGCCTGCATGCCACGCACGACATCCGCGCCACCTTGCGCCACGTGCAGGCTGCGCTGCGCTGCCATGGCGTGCTGATCGCCAACGAGGGCGTCAGCAAGAGCCTGCTGGGCACCCTGACCTTCGGCCTGCTGGAAGGCTGGTGGCTCTACGACGATCCGCAACTGCGCATTGCCGGTTCGCCGCTGCTGGACAGCGCACATTGGCAGGCCTTGCTGGTCGAGGCCGGGATGCATCCGGTCTGCCTGGATGGCCCAGGCCGCGAATTGCAGCAGGTGTGGGTGGCGCAGAGCCATGGACTGATGCGCCCGGGCGGGGCGGCTTCGGTGCCGGTGCTGCCGCCGGCCGCGCCGTCGTCGGCAGCGGCGGGCGAAGCCGTTGCCGCGCCGGCTGCATCCTCGCCCGCCGCGTCCGGCGAAGCCGCATCCCAGGCGGCGATCGCCGCCGAGATCCGCGCCTGCCTGGCCGATACCTTGAAGCGCGAGGCTGCGGGCCTGGCCGACGAGACGGCCTTCTCGGACTACGGCATCGACTCGATCCTCAGCGTCGCCCTGGTCAAGCGGCTCAACCAGCGCCTGGGCATCCAGCTCGGCCAGACGGTGATCTACGACTACAGCACCATCGCCGCGCTGAGCCGCCACGTGCTCGAGCAGCACGGCGCGCCCGCGCCGGCGGTGCAGCCTCGGCCCGAGGCGGCGCCGTCGCCGGAGCCGGCCAGGGTCGAGACGCCGACCTCATCGGCCGCGCCGATGCTTGCGCCCGCAACGGTATCGGCCGCGACGCCGCCTGCCGTCGAGGCATCCCGGCCCGCGTCCATCGCCGTGATCGGCATGGCTCTCCAGGTGCCCGACGCCGAGGATGCCGACACCTTCTGGGCGAACCTGATGAATGGCCGCGACAGCATCCGCGAGCTGCCCGAGGCCTATGGCCGCCCGGCGCGCGGCGCCCGCCCGCGCGGCGGCGCACTGGCTGGCCGCGACCGGTTCGACGCCGCCTTCTTCGGCCTGTCGCCCGAGGAGGCCGCCGGTATGAGCCCGGCGCAACGGCTGGTGCTGGAGGAAGGCTGGAAGGCGCTGGAGGATGCCGGCCACGACCCGCACAGCCTGCGCGGCAGCCGCACTGCGGTGTTCGTCGGCGCGGAGCCGAGCGGCTTTTTCCAGGGCTCCTTCTCGGGGTCGTCCGAGGCGATCATCGCCTCGCGGCTGTCCTATCAGCTGGACCTGAAGGGGCCGGCCCTGGTGGTCAACACCGGCTGCTCGTCGGGCGCGATGGCCATCCACCTGGCCTGCGAGAGCCTGCGCCGCAGCGAGACGCAACTCGCGCTGGCCGGCGGCGTGGCTGCGGCACTGAGCGTCGAGGGGCTGGGGCATCTGGCCGATGCCGGCATGCTGTCGCCGCAAGGGCGCTGCCTGAGCTTCGAGGCGTCCGGCGACGGCATGGTGCTGTCCGAGGCGGTGGGCATGCTGGTGCTCAAGCGCCTGGACCAGGCCATCGCCGACGGCGACGCGATCCACGGCGTGATCGAGGCCAGCGGCAGCAACCAGGACGGCACCAGCAACGGCATCACGGCGCCCAACGGCCGGGCCCAGGAAGCCCTGCTGAGCGAGACCTGGGCGCGCCACGGGATCGTGCCGGAGCAGATCAGCCATTTCGAGGTGCACGGCACCGGCACCTCGCTGGGCGATGCGGTGGAGGGCAATGCCATCGGCCGCGCCTTCGCTCGCGTGAGCGCGCGCCGGGGTTTCTGCGTGATCGGCACCAGCAAGACGCATATCGGGCATACCGGTGCCGCGTCCGGCGCGGTGGGCCTGATCAAGCTGCTGCTGTCGCTGCGCCATCGCCAGTTGCCGGGGCTGCTGCATTTCGAGCAGGCGAACCCGCTGATCGACTGGAACGGCTCGGCGCTGCGCCTGCCCGAGGCCACCCTGGCCTGGGACGGCGAGCCCGGCGTGCCGCGTCATGCCGGGCTGAACGCCTTCGGCCACAGCGGCACCAATGTACACATGGTGGTGCGCGAGTACGGCCCGGGCCCGGGCGATCGGCTCGGCCCGCAACTGCTGGAGCAAGCGCAGGAAGTGCTGCTGCCCTTGTCCGCTGCGGGCGCGCCGCAACTGGCGCGGATCGCGCGGCGCCTGCTCGACTGCCTCGACGAGGCCGGACATGGCCAGCCGCAGCCGAGCCTGGCCGAGCTGGCCTATACCTGCCAGACCGGCCGCAGCGCGCTGGCCGAGCGCGCCGTGCTCAAGGCGGCCGATCGGCAGCAACTGCGTGCGCTGCTGCTGGCGCTGGCCGAGCAACGGCCGATGGCCGGCTTGTGGCGCGGCAGCGTCGATCCGGAACTGACGCCGGCCGCGGCGGCGGAGCGAGCCGGGCTCGACGAGCTGGCGCAATCCTGGGTGCAAGGCGCCGAGGTGGACTGGCTGAAGCTCTACGGGCCGGTGCGGCCGCAGCGTTGCCACCTGCCGGCTTACCCGTTCGATCGACAGCATTTCCCCTGGCACCTGGCCTCGTCGCTGCCGGGCCCGGCAAGCGAGCAGCCGGTGCCGGTACAAGCAGCCGAGCCCGTCGCCGCTGCCGCGCCGGCCTGGCGCTTCGAGCTGGCCGCCAGCGCCGAGGCCGGTGCCGATCCCCGTGCCAAGGCCACGCAATGGCTGCGCCGCTGGCTGGCGATGCGCCTGCAGCGGCCGGTGCCGGCACTCAACCCGCAGCTCAGCTATCGCGAACTCGGCCTCACCTCGCTGGGCCTGGTGGCCTTGAGCGAGGAACTGAGCCGGCTGCTCGGCGTCGCGGTGCTGCCTTCGGTGCTGTTCGAATACCCGAGCATCGCGCGCCTGGCCGAGTACCTAGCCGAGCAGCATGCCCCGCTCCTGTTGCGCGTGCAGTTGATCCCGCTGACGGACCAGGACGCGCCCGACACCGGCGCGCCGGCCGAGGCGAGCGCGCCCGATCGCGTGCTGTCCGTGCTGCAAGCCTATCGAAACGGTGCTCTGGACCATGCCCAGGCGCGCGCCCTGCTGGCCGAGCCCACGCCATGAAGACCGTCATGACCCTGGATCAAATCATCGCCTTGTACGAAGCCGGAAAACTCAGCGGCGATCAGGTAAGCGAAGCATTCGCGCGCTTGTCTTCCCGGTCCGCCGGCGCCGCCGAGACGGGCGCTGCGGTGGATATCGAACTGAGTGAAACCCAGCGCGGCCTGTGGTCCCTGCAAAAGGCCCATCCGCAGCTGGCGGCCTACAACGTGCCGCTTTGCCTGCGCCTGCCGGCGGATCTCGATCGCGAACGTTTCCTGCGCGCCTGCGCCAGCCTGCTGGAACGCTGGCCGGTGCTAGGCGCCTCGGTCGAGCAGCGCGAGGGGCCGCTGCGCCTGCACGCGGCGTCGGCTGCGAGCCTGTCGCTGGAGCAGGGCGATGGTTCGGCGTTGAGCGAGAGCGAACGTCTCGACTGGCTGCGTGAACGTATCGAGCAGCCTTTCGACCTGGCCAAGGGGCCGCTGCTGCGCGCGCATTGGCTGGAGGGTGCCGGCGGCGGCGAAAGCCTGTTCCTGCTAGTGGTCCATCACCTGGTGATCGACGGCGCCTCGGTGGGTTTGCTGTTGGCCGGGCTGCACGAGGCCTATCGCGCTCTGGAGAGCGGCGAGGCCCTGCCGGCCACCGGCGGCAGCGACGGCTACGCGGGTTTCGTTCGCGCCGAGCGCGCGCGCCTGCAAGGCGATGAAGCGTCGAGGCGCCTGGCTTACTGGCGCGAACAGCTGGCGGACGCGCCGAGCAATCTCGGTCTGCCGCTGGATCGCGCGCGCGGCGCGGCGCCGAGCTTCCAGGGACGCACGCTGCGGCGCGAACTGCCGCCGGCGTTGAGCGAGTCCCTGCGGGCCTACACCGAGCGGCATCGCGTGTATCCGTCCACCTTGCTGCTGGCGGTGTTCCAGGGCTTGCTGAGCCGCCACGCCGGACGCGACGAGGTGGTGGTCGGCATGGCCATGGACGAGCGCGATGCGGCCAGCGCCGGGTTGGTGGGCATGTTCGTGAACATGCTGCCGATGCGCGCGCGTGGGCTTGGCCGGCGCGGTTTCGGTGAGGAGGTGCAGGCCCTGCAACGGCAGCTCGTCGATGCGATGGCACATGCCTATCCGTTCCCCGCGCTGGTGCGCGAGCTGGGCTTGAGCGGCGGAGACGCCTCGCCCTTGTTCCAGGCCGCGTTTCTCTATCAGGACACGCTCGATATCGACGCGCTTGCCGAGGTGGAGGACTGGACCTGGGAGGAAGCGCTTTACCAGGAAGGCGAATACGAGCTGGTGCTGGAGGTGCGCAGCGGCCGGCAAGGTCATGCGCTGTATTTCAAATACGATCCCAGCTTGTGGGACGAAAGCACGATCGAGCGTTGGTTGGGGCATTACCTGCATCTGCTCGAGGGCGTGCTGGCCGATCCGCAACGGCGGCTGGGCGAGCACGAATTGCGCGGCGAGCAGGAGCTTGCTCAGTTGGCTGCGTGGCAAGGCGAGGCGCGGGATTGGGCGCTGACGCCGGTGCCGGCCTTGTTCGCGCGTCAGGCAGCAGTCGATGCCCAAGCCTGGGCGGTGAGCGACTCGCAGCAGCGCTGGCGCTACGCGGAGCTGGCGGCCCACAGTGCGTCGATAGCCCAGCGCTTGCGCGCGCAAGGATTCGGCGCGGGTTTGATCGTGGGTGTCTGCCAAGGCCGCAGCCCGTGGCTGCTGGCGAGCCTGCTGGGAATCTGGCAGGCGGGCGCGGCTTACGTGCCGCTCGATCCGGCGTACCCGGCCGAGCGCCTGCGCTACATGCTGGAGGACAGCGGCGCGGGCGTGGTGCTGAGCGATGCCGAGCATCTGTCGCAGGTTCAAGCGCTGGCAGGATCGCTGCCGGCATGGGCGGCGGATGAACCATGGTCAACGCCCTCGACGCTGGCATCCCTGCCCACGCCGCAGTCGCAAGACCTAGCCTATGTGCTCTACACCTCGGGTAGCACCGGGCGTCCGAAGGGCGTTCGCATCAGCCACGGCGCGCTGAGCAATTTCCTGCAATCGATGGCCGAGACGCCTGGGCTGAAGGCCGGCGATCGCTTGTTGGCCGTCACCACGATCAGCTTCGACATCGCGGGCCTCGAACTCTACCTGCCGCTGATCGGCGGCGGCGAATGCGTGCTGTGCCCGGCAGAGGTCTCGCGCGACGGCCGGCGCCTGAAGGCGGAGGTCGAGTGGGTGCGCCCGAACCTCATGCAGGCGACGCCGGCAACGTGGTCGATGCTGTTCCATGCGGGTTGGCGCAACACGGAAAGACTGAAGGTGCTGTGCGGCGGTGAAGCGCTGCCGGCGCGCCTGAAGCAGCGTTTCGACGAAATCGGCACGACGGTCTGGAACCTATACGGCCCGACCGAAACGACGATCTGGTCGACGCTGGCGAAGCTCGATGCCAAGGAGTCGATCCATATCGGGCAGCCGATCGCCAACACCCAGGCCTATGTGCTGGACGAAGCCGGCCGTGAGCAGCCGATCGGCATCGAAGGCGAGCTGTATCTGGGCGGCGCGGGGCTGGCACAGGGTTACCACGGCCAACCGGAACGCACGTCCCAGGCTTTCGTCGATCACGCACTCGGCAGGCTCTATAAAACCGGCGATCTGGCGCGCTGGCGCGCGGACGGCCGACTGGAACATCGCGGCCGCTCGGACCAGCAGGTGAAGGTGAACGGCCACCGCGTGGAACCGGGCGAGATCGAGGCGGTGCTGGAACAATCGGGCTTGGTGAAACAGGCGGCGGTGGTATTGCGCGAAGGCGCGCACGGTTCACAGCTGGCCGCGTGGTGCGTTCCGATGAATGCAACGCATGGCGACACCTGGCTGGACCCGGTCCAGGTGCAGGCCTTGCAGGTGCAATTGCGCGATCGCGTACCGGCCTACATGCAGCCGTCGATCTGGCTGGGCACGGCGGGCTTGCCGCAAACGCCGAATGGCAAGATCGACCGTCAAGCGCTGCGTGCTCGCGCCTTGCCGGCACAAAGCGACGAGAAGGCGTCGCCCAGCGCAACCAGCCGCAGCGCCGTCCGAGCGGAGCTGGAATCGCGCCTGCTGGCCCTATGGGCCGAGGTGCTGGAGCGTCCCGCTGTTGGACGCGACGAGCGCTTCCTGGAAGCCGGCGGCAACTCGGTGGCGGCGGTGCTGCTGGCCGAACGCATCCAGGCCGAGTTCGGCCAGGCATTCGGCGTGGCGCAAGTCTTCGCACACACCAACGTCGCCGCCCAGGCCGCCTATCTCGACGAAGTGCAGTCCTTGTCGAGGCCGGCCGGCGCCGCCGATTCCCCTCGCCAGGAACCCGTTGCATCCGCAACCGATATCGCCGAGGACGCGCTGGCGATCATCGGCATCGCCTGCCATTTCCCCGGTGCCGAAGACCATCGCGCGTTTTGGCACAACCTGCGCACCGGCCACGACAGCGCCCGGCTGTTCAGCCCCGAAGCACTGCGCGCCGCCGGCGTGCCGGAGCGCCTGATCGCCGACCCGCAATACGTGCCGGTGCAATACGGCATCGAGGGCAAGGCCGAGTTCGACGCGGAATTCTTCAACCTGCCGCCGCGTACCGTGACGCGCATGGACCCGCCGTTCCGGCTGCTGCTGCAGCACGCCTGGGCCGCGATCGAGGACGCCGGCTACACGCCCGAGGCGATCCCCGACACGGCCGTCTACATGGCCATCGGCGGCCCCTTGCGGCTGGCCGAACCGACCGAGCCGGGCAGCCCCGGCGATTCCGACGACTACGTGAACTGGCTGCTGGCCCAGCCCGGCACGGTGGCCACCATGGTCTCCTACCAGCTCGGCCTGCGCGGGCCCAGCTACGCGGTGCACGCGAACTGCTCCTCGTCGCTGGTGGGCATGCACGCGGCCGCGCAGAGCCTGCGCAGCGGCGAGGTGCGCACCGCGCTGGTGGGCGCGGCCAGCCTGTTCGGCGACGACAGCCTGGGCTACCGCTACGAGCCGGGCCTGAACTTCGCCAGCGACGGCCGCTGCAAGACATTCGACTCGCGCGCCGACGGCCTGGTGGCCGGCGAGGGCGTGGCCGTGGTGCTGCTCAAGCGGGCACGCGAGGCGGTGGCCGACGGCGACCACATCCATGCACTGCTGCGCGGTATCGCGGTCAACAACGACGGTGCCGACAAGGCCGGCTTCTACGCGCCCAGCGTGCGCGGCCAGTCCGAGGTGATCGAGCAGGCGCTGCGCCAGGCGCGTGTCGATCCGGCCCGGATCGGTTATGTGGAAGCGCACGGCACCGGCACGCGGCTCGGCGATCCGATCGAGGTCACCGCGCTCAGCGAAACCTATCGGCGCCATACGCAGGCAACGCAGTATTGCGCGATCGGCTCGGTGAAGAGCAACCTCGGCCACCTGGACACGGCAGCCGGGCTGGCCGGCTGCATCAAGCTGGCGCTGAGCCTGCAGCATGGCGAGATTCCGCCGACGCTGCACTACCAGCAGCCGAACCCGGCGATCGATTTCGCGGCTTCGCCGTTCTACGTGGCAGAGCGCCTGCAAGCCTGGCCGCCCGGCCCGCGGCTGGCGGGCTTGAGCGCCTTCGGCATCGGCGGCACCAATACTCACGCGATCCTCGAGGCCTTGCCGCCGTCGGCCGCCCGGCAGCAGCCCGAGCCGGCGCCCGGCGTGCCGCAGGTGCTGCCGCTGTCGGCCATGCAGGCCGACAGCCTGCCGGTGTACGCGCGCCGCCTCGCGGCGTTCCTGCGCGGCCCGCATGCGGCCTCGTTGCGCCTGGCCGACCTCGCCTACACGCTGCAGACCGGCCGCCGCGCGATGCGGGTGCGTTGCGCCTTCGTGGCGGAAACGCTCGATCAATTGCTGGCGGCGCTGGACGACTATACGGGCACGACTGACGCCGACACGTCTTCCCAACCCGCGCCTGCGGACGGCTGGCAACTGCAGCGCGACGCCCATGCGCTAGCCACCGCCTGGCGGCGGGGCGAGCCGATCGACTGGCACGCGCTGCAGGCGGGCGCGCCGTGGTTGGCGCGCCGCGTCAGCCTGCCGACCTATCCGTTCGCGCCGAAGCGCTGGCCGCGCGCGGCAGTGCGGGTCGCGCCCGGCGCGCAGGCTGCCGTGCTGCACCCGCTGCTGCACGGCAATACCAGCGACTTCGCCGGTCATCGCTACAGTTCGCGCTTCGGCGGCGAGGAATTCTTCCTGGCCGATCACGTGATGGGCGGCCACAAGGTCCTGCCGGGCGTGGCGCATCTGGAAATGGCGCGCGCGGCATTTGCCCAGGCGATCGCCGCTGCATCCATCCCGCTCGAATTGCACGACGTGGTGTGGGTCCGCCCGGTCGGCGTGGATGCGGCGCTGGAGGTCCACACGGCCTTACGTCCGCAAGCGGACGGTTCGGCCGAGTTCGAGATCTACAGCCAGCCCGACGCGGCGGGCGAACGCATCGTGCACAGCCAGGGCCGCGCGATGCCGGTCGAGCCGGCCGCCATCGAGCCGCTGGCGCTGGATGCGCTGCGCGGACGAATCACGCAGGCGCATCGCGATGCCGCCGCCTATTACCGCGATTTCGAACAGGGCGGTGCCAGCTACGGCCCGGCCTTCCGCGCGCTGGAGCAGCTCTGGCTGGGCGACGGCCAAGGGCTCGCCAGGCTGGTGCTGCCGGCGGCCCTGCACCAAGGCGCCGAGCGCTACGGCCTGCATCCGAGCCTGCTCGACGCGGCCGTGCAGGCTGCCTTCATCGGCGTCGACGCGTTGCGCGCCGCCGCTGGTGCAGCGGGCGCGAAGCAGGGCGGCTCCCTGCCGTTCGAACTCAAGCGCATGCAATTGTTGGTGCCTTGCCGGCCCGTCATGTGGGCCTGGGTGCGCTATACCCAGGGCCTCAGCGCGGACGACCGGGTGCAGCGCATGGACGTCGATCTGTGCGACGAGCAAGGGCGCATCTGCGTGCGCCTGCATGGCCTGGCCCGCCTGGCCGCGCCGGCGGCGAAACCCGTCGCCCCATCGTCACGGCTGCAACTGCCGCAATGGGAAGACGCGCCGCTCGATCACGGCGCCGACGCAAGGGTGTATACACAACGACTGCTGGTGCTGTGCGCGGTACCGGCGCCTGGTATCGAGGCCGAGCCGGAAACGGCCGATCTCGTCGAACGTCTCGAAGCCGGCGCCGGCCTGGACAGCGTGCAGGACTACGCGCTGCGCCTGCTGGCCCGCGTGCAGGCCTTCATGCGCGACAAGCCGCGCGGCCGCTGCCTGCTGCAGGTGGTGGTCCCGGCCGAGGGCGAGATGGCCGGCCTGGCCGCGCTGGCCGGCCTGGTGCGCTGCCTGCGCCTGGAGCACCCGGGCGTGAGCGCGCAACTGATCGCGGTGGCCCTGCGGATCGCCGCGCCGGCGCTGGCGGCCCTGCTGCGCGAGGAGGGCCGCGAGGCCGCCGAGGCGCAGGTCCGTTATCTGCATGGGCGGCGCCAGCGCAAGGCGCTCGCGGCGCTCACGCTACCTGCGGCGGCAGCGGCGCCGCAGCCGTGGCGGCAGGGCGGCGTCTACCTGATCACCGGCGGCGCCGGCGGCCTGGGCCGCCTGTTCGCGCAGGAGATCGCGGCCTGTTGCGAGGGCGCCGGCATCGTCCTGCTGGGACGCTCGGCCCCGGCTCCCGAGCAGGCTGCCTGGATCGAGCAGCTGGGCCGCAACCGCACGCGCGTGCTCTATCGCCAGGCCGACGTCACCGACGCTGCGGCACTCGAAGCGGCAGTGAGCGCGGCGCGCGAACTCGGCCCCTTGCGCGGCGTGCTGCACGCGGCCGGCGTGCTGCGCGACGGCCTGCTGCTGAGCAAGACCGAGCAGCAGGCGCGCGCGGTGCTGGCGCCGAAGCTGGCCGGCAGCCTGGCCCTGGACCGTGCCACGCAAGCGCTGGACCTCGACTTCTTCGTGCTGTTTTCCTCAGTATCGGCGCTGGGCAGCGTGGGCCAGAGCGACTACGCAGTGGCCAATGCCTTCCTCGACGAATTCGCGCACTGGCGCGCGGCCGCTGTGGCGCGCGGCGAGCGCTGCGGGCGCAGCCTCGCGATCGCCTGGCCGCTGTGGGCCGAGGGCGGCATGCGTCTGGCCGAGGCGGCGCTGGCCGGCGTGCCCGAGGTCTTGCGGCCGGTGGCGATGCCGAGCGCGCAAGGGCTGGCCTGCTTCTACCAGGCGCTGGCCAGCGGCCATGCGCAAGTCGTGGTGTCGGCGCCGGCCCCGGTCGCGCCGGCGGCAGCGTCGCGCGCGGCCGGCGTCGTCACGGCCGCGACCACCGTGTCGCCGGCGCCCGCCGCGCCTTCCTCCACTCCGTCCACGCACAAGGCATCCATGGTTAGCGCAGCGGTTTCCACGATCGATATCGAGGCACTCGGCGCGCGCCTGCGCGGCATCGTGCTGGGCCTGGTCACGCAACTGCTGGGTGTGCCGGCCGAGCAGGTCGACCTGGACGAGGAGTTCAACGCCTTCGGCTTCGACTCGATCAGCCTGACCAACCTCGCCAACCGTCTCAATCAGGAACTGCGCCTGAACCTAACGCCGGCGATCTTCTTCGAGCACGCCTCGGTCAATCGCTTCGTCGAGCATTTACTGGCCGAGCACGCCGAGCGCCTGGGCTTCCTGGCGCCGGCCGCCGCGGCACCGGTACCGGCAGCGGCCCCGGCTTCGGCCACCGCGAGCGCCGCGGCAGCGGAACGCGACGACATCGCCATCATCGGCATGAGCGCGCGCTTGCCGATGGCGGCCGACCTCGACCAGTTCTGGGACAACCTGCTGGCCGGGCGCGACTGCATCGGCGAGATCCCGGCCGACCGCTGGGACTGGCGCGAGATCTACGGCGACCCGCTGCGCGAGCCGAACCGGACCGATGCCAAGTGGGGCGGCTTCATCGACGGCGTGGCCGATTTCGATCCGCTGTTCTTCGGCATCTCGCCGCGCGAGGCCGAGGCGATGGACCCGCACCAGCGCCTCTTGATGAGCCATGTCTGGCAGGCCCTGGAAGATGCCGGCTACACGCGCCAGGCCTTGTCCGGCAGCGACACCGGCGTGTTCGTCGGGCTCGGCGGCAGCGACTACGGCCAGCGCGTGGTGGCGGCCGACGGCGGCGTGGAGGGCCACACGCTGATGGGCTTGCTGCCCTCGATGGCGCCGGCGCGCATGAGCCACTTCATGAACTGGCACGGCCCCAGCGAGTTCATCGACACCGCCTGCTCGTCGTCCCTGGTGGCGGTGCATCGCGCGGCGCAGGCGATTGCCTCGGGCGACTGCGGCCTGGCGGTGGTCGGCGGCGTGATGGCGATCCTCTCGCCCACCTCGCACATCGGTTTCAGCAAGGCCGGCATGCTGAGCAAGGACGGCCGCTGCAAGACCTTCTCCAGCGAGGCCGACGGCTACGTGCGTGGCGAGGGCGTGGGCATGCTGGTACTCAAGCGCCTGTCGGCCGCGCGTGCCGACGGCGACTGCATCCATGCGGTGATCCGCGCCAGCGCCGTCAACCACGGCGGCCGCGCCAACACGCTGACCTCGCCCAATCCCGCCGCCCAGGCCGAGCTGATCGAAAGCGCCTGTCGCAAGGCCGGCGTGACGGCCGAGCAGATCGGCTATATTGAGGCGCACGGCACCGGCACGCGCCTGGGCGACCCGATCGAGATCAACGGGCTCAAGAGCGCCTTCAAGTCGCTCGGGCACGGCGCGGGCGAGGCCTGGTGCGGCCTGGGCTCGGTGAAGACCAACATCGGCCACCTGGAGCTGTCGGCTGGCATCGCCGGGCTGCTCAAGCTGGTCCTGCAGCTGCGTCATCGCACGCTGGTGGCGAGCCTGCATTGCGAGCAGGTGAACCCGTATATCGAGCTGGAAGGCAGCCCGTTCTACCTGGTGCGCGAGAATCGCCCCTGGCCGGCTGGCCGCGATGCGTCCGGCCGCCCGGCGCCGCGCCTGGCCGGCGTGAGCTCGTTCGGCTTCGGCGGCGTCAACGCGCACGTGCTGGTGCAGGAGCATCTGGCCGACCCGCTGCCGGCAGACGACGCAGTGCCCGCGCTGATCGTGCTTTCCGCCAGGAGCGAGACCGCCTTGCACGGGCGTGCCCGCGACCTGCTCGCCTACCTGGCGCGTCGCGGCCTGGACCGGCCCGATACCGCCGCTGCCGCCGACGAGCCGCGCGCCGAGCTGGAACAGCGCATCCGCGTGGCGCTGGCCGGGCTGCTCGATGTCGACGCGGGGGAGATCAGCGCTGACGAGAGCTTCGAGGCCTACGGCCTGGATGCCCTGGCCAGGAACCGGCTGGCCGCCGCGCTCGACGAAAGCTCGCCCACGCTGCTGGCCGTCGCGTTGCGCGCCGGCTCGGTGGCGCAGCTCGCCGACGAGTGGCTGGCCGCGCAGGGTCATGCGCCGACTGCGGCGGCAACACCGGCGAGCGAGCCGGCGCTTCGCCTGGGCGACCTCGCTTATACGCTGCAGGTCGGCCGCGAGCCGATGGAGCATCGGCTCGGTTTCATGGCCGCCTCGTTCGCGCAGCTGCGCGAACGTTTGCGGGCCTTCCTCGACGGACAGGACGGCATGCCGGAGCTGCATCGCGGGCAGTCGAAGTCCGGCAGGAACGGCCTGTCGCTGCTGAACGCCGACGACGACATGGATGGCACGCTGGCCTCCTGGGCGGCGAAGAAGAAATACGCGCTGATGCTGAAGCTGTGGGTCAACGGCCTGGAGCTGGACTGGTGCCTGCTGCATGCGGGCCGGCAGCCCCGGCGCATCAGCCTGCCGGCTTATCCCTTTGATTACCGGCGCTGCTGGATCGGCGAGGCGCCCGCAGCGGCCACGCAGGAACCGGCCAAGGCGGCCCCGGCCATCGAGCCGGCGGCGACCGCCCGGACGAGCGAGGCGATGGAGCCGGCCGAGTCGGCGCAATTCCTGCTGCCGACCTGGGACGCGGTCCAGCTCGAGCTGCTCGATGACACGCCGCCGCGAGGCCGCCTCCTGTTGTGCGGCGATCACGAGGGCATCCTCGGTGGCGTAGCCGGGCAGGCGCCGCTGGTGGTGCGGCCGGGCACCAGCATCGAGGCCTTGAGCGCGCAGCTGGCTGCGGCCGGCACGATCGGCGAGGTGCTGTTCGTCGCGCCGGACACGGGCGATCCCGGCCCTGGCGACGCGCAGCTGATCGACGCGCAGCAGCAGGGCGTGCTGGGCCTGTTCCGCCTGGTCAAGGCGCTGCTCGCGACCGGCTACGGCCTGCGCGACCTGGCCTGGACGGTGCTCACCACCCAGGCGATGGATCTGGGCGACGGCCTGCCGGTGCGGGCCGCGCATGCCGGCATCCACGGCCTGGCCGGCGCGCTGGCGCGCGAATATCTGCACTGGCGCCTGCGCCTGATCGACGTGGCGGCCGGTGAGGCCGGCGACTGGCCGAGCTGGCGCCGCCTGCCGGCGGCCGAGGACGGCGCGGCCTGGTGCCGCCGCGGCGGCGAATGGTTCCGCCAGCGCCTGCTGCCTTACCAGCCCGACACGGCGAATCCCGCGAACCCGCCGCTGCCTTACCGGCAGGGCGGCGTCTACCTGGTGATCGGCGGCGCGGGCGGCCTGGGCGAGACCTGGAGCCGTCACATGATCGAGCGCTACCAGGCCCGGCTGATCTGGCTGGGACGCAGCGCACCCGACGCGCGGATTCGCCAGCGCATCGACGCGCTGGCCGCTCTCGGCCCGGCGCCACGATATATCCAGGCCGACGCCGGCGACGAGGCCGCCTTGCGCCGCGCCGCCGCCGAGATCGCGCGAGAGTTTCCGCGCCTGCACGGCATCGTGCACTCAGCCCTGGTGCTGGCCGACCAGGGGCTGGCCTCGATGCAGGAAGCCGAGTTCGCCGGCGTACTGGCCGCCAAGGTCGATACCGCAGTGCTGAGCACGCGCGTGTTCGCGAACCAGCCGCTGGACTTCATGCTGTTCTTCTCGTCGATGATGTCCTTCGGCCGCGCGGCCGGGCAGAGCAACTACGCCGCCGGCTGCGTGTTCGCCGACGCCTATGCGCGCCGCCTCGCGCAGCTCGGCGACTACCCGGTGAAGATCGTCAACTGGGGCTACTGGGGCAGCGTGGGCATCGTCAGTCATGCCGACTATCAGGCGCGCATGCGTCGGGCCGGCATCGGCTCGATCGAACCGGCCGAAGGCATGCAGGCGCTCGAGGTGCTGCTGCACGCGCCGGTGCCTCAACTCGGCTTCGTGAAGACGCGTGCCGCCGCGAGCGGCGACAGCGTGCGCCAGTACGCCGACACGATTCCCGCCGTGGCCGCGCGGGTGGTGCTCGACACGCCGCCGGTCGCGCCGCGCCGCGAGGACCTGCTGTTCGCCGACCAGCGCCTGGAAAGCCTGGTCAGGGGCTTGCTGGCGCGGCAGCTGGAAGCGCTCGGCGAGCGGCCGGTGCTGCCGCTCTACACGCGCTGGCTGGCTGAAAGCCGCCGCGTGCTGGCCGAGGCGCCGCCGGCGGCGGCCGGCGCCGATGCCCTGTGGCGCGAATGGGACGCCTATGTGCTGACGCGTCGCCGTCTCGACGGCAGCGCGCCCGAACTGGACCTGCTGCGCGACTGCCTGCAGGCGCTGCCGGCGATCCTGCTGGGCCAGCGTCCCGCCACCGAGGTGCTGTTCCCGCAATCCTCGCTGTCCCTGGTGGAGGCGATCTATCGCGGCAATCCGGTGGCCGACCTGTTCAACGGCCGGCTCCAGCAATGGGTGCTGGCCTATGTGCGCGAGCGCCTGGCGCGCGAGCCGCGAGCGCAACTGCGAATCCTGGAGATCGGCGCCGGCACCGGCGGCACCAGCGCGGGCCTGCTGGCGGCCTTGCAGCCGCTGCGCGAACACATCGCGGAATACAGCTTCACCGACGTCTCGCGCGCCTTCCTGATCCAGGCGCAGGAGCGCTTCGCCGCCGGTTTCCCCGGCCTGGTCACGCGCCTGTTCGACGTCGAGCAGCCGCTGGCCGCGCAAGGCCTGCCCACCGATCATTTCGACCTGGTGGTGGCCGCCAACGTGCTGCATGCCACCAGCGAGATCCGCACTGCCGTGCGCAATGCCAAGGCGGCCTTGCACAAGGGCGGCGTGCTGCTGCTCAACGAGATCGCCGGGCAGTCGCTGTTCACCCACCTGAGCTTCGGCCTGCTGGAAGGCTGGTGGCGCTATCGCGATCCGGCCGTGCGGCTGCCGGCCAGCCCGGCGCTGAGCCCGGAGAACTGGGCGCGCGTGCTGCGCGAGGAGGGCTTCGGCGAGATCGGTTTCCTGTTGAAGGAGCAGCTCGACCTGGGCCAGCAACTGGTGCTCGCGCAGAGCGACGGGCTGGTGCGGCAGGCCGGGGCTGAAGCCGGCCGGCATGTCTCGTCCGCGGCACCGATCGCCGCCGCGAGCGCGCCCGTGCCGGCCGCATCCGTGGAAGCCGTTGCACCCGCAACCATCGGCGAACCGGTCGCGATCGACGCCGCCGTGCATCGCGTGCTGCTGGAGGAACTGGCCCGCACGCTGAAACTCGAGGCGGCCGAAATCGACGCGCAGATGCCGTTCTCCGATTACGGCGTCGATTCGATCCTCGGCGTGGGCCTCGTCAAGCAGCTCAACGATCGCCTCGGGCTCGACCTGAACACCACGATCCTGTTCGAGCACAGCTCGCTCGAGCGGCTGGTCGCGCACATCCTGCAGCGCCATCGCCAGGAGG
Source organism: Burkholderia sp. (assembly GCA_040946965.1). GTDB lineage: Bacteria > Pseudomonadota > Gammaproteobacteria > Burkholderiales > Burkholderiaceae > Burkholderia. The sequence goes on from JAYFRU010000001.1 coordinate 24,251, forward strand.
CCGGCGCAGCGCTGGCCGCCGCGAGCACGCCTGAACCAGCACCCGCGCTCGCCGCGTCTGTCGAGCCGGCGCGAGCCAGCGTCCCGGTCGCCGAACCGAGCCCCCCGGCGGCGGCCGAGCCGCGCCGGGCCGACACGGGCCCCGTGGAAATCGCCGTGATCGGCATGTCGGCCCAGGTGCCGGGTGCCGCCGACGTCGAAGCGTTCTGGCACAACCTGATGCACGGCGTGGACGGCGTCACCCAGCTGCCCACCGCCTACCTGGACCGCACCCGCCAGGGCGACGACGAGCAGGCCTACTACCTGTGGGGCGGCACCCTGGCCGAGCGCGCCGCGTTCGATCCGCAGTTCTTCAGCATCTCGCCGCGCGAGGCCAAGTCGATGAACCCGCACCAGCGCCTGGTGCTGCAGGAAAGCTGGAAGGCGCTGGAGGATGCCGGCTACGACCCGCGCAGCCTGGCGGATCGCCGGGTCGGCAGCTTCGTCGGCGCCGAGCCGGCCGGGTATTTCCACGAGACCTTCACCGGCTCGTCGGATGCCATCATCGCCTCGCGCCTGGCGTATTTCCTCAATCTCAAGGGGCCGGCGCTGGTGATCAACACCGGCTGCTCCTCCTCGGCCACCGCGATCCACCTGGCCTGCGAAAGCCTGCGCCACGGCGAAAGCGAGCTGGCGCTGGCCGGCGGCGTGTATGCCGTGCTCAACGAAACCGCCCTGGTCAGCCTGGCCCAGCTCGACATGCTGTCGAACAGCGGGCGCTGCCACAGCTTCGACGCGGCGGCCGACGGCACGGTGTTCTCCGAGGCGGTCGGCATGGTGGTGCTCAAGCGCATGGACGACGCGCTGCGCGACGGCGATCCGATCTACGCGAGCATCGTCGCCAGCGGCATCAACCAGGACGGCGCCAGCAACGGCATCACCGCGCCCAGCGGCGAGGCGCAGGAGCAACTGCTGCTCGAAACCTATCGCAAGTTCGGCATCGATCCGCGCCGCATCGGCTATATCGAAGCGCACGGCACCGGCACGCGCCTGGGCGATCCGGTCGAGGCCAATGCGCTGCTGCGCGCCTTCCGTGCCCATACGGCGGATCGCGACTACTGCGCGGTCGGCAGCGCCAAGGCCCATATCGGCCATACCGCCGCCGCCTCGGGCGTGATCGGCTTGATCAAGCTGATGCTCAGCCTCGAGCACGGCCGCACGCCGGGCCTGCTGCATTTCCGCGAACTGAACCCGCTGATCGACTGGCAGGATTCGCCGTTCTTCATCCCCACCGCCAACCGCGACTGGCTGGCCGAGCCGGGGCAGCCGCGCATGGCCGCGCTCAATTCCTTCGGCCACAGCGGCACCAACGTGCACCTGGTGCTGAAGGAGCATAGGGAGCCGGCTGTGGCTGCCGCCCACGCGCGGCAGCCGGGCTGGCAGTTGCTGCCCTTGTCGGCGGCCAATGAAACGCGGTTGCGCGCCTATGCCGGCAAGCTCGCCTCCTACCTGCGTGACGCGGGCGAGGGCGTGAACCTGAGCGATGTGGCGCATACGCTGCAGCATGGCCGCATCGCGCTGAAGCGCCGCTGGTGCCTGCTGGTGGAGGATGCGGCGAGCGCGCTCGCCCAGTTGCAGGCCTATGCCGACGGCGCCGAGGGTGCCGACCTTGGCGGCGTGCACGGCCTGGCCGACGGCAGCCTGGCGGCCGACCGGATCGAAGCGGCCGCTCCCGAGACGCTGGCCGGGCTGGCCCGGCGCTGGGCCGGCGGCGCGAAGGTGGACTGGCCGCTGGCCGGCCCTGCCGCGCGCCGCATCCGCCTGCCCAGCTACCCGTTCGCCCGCGATCAATACTGGATGGACGGCTCGCTGGCCGCGCCCACGCCCGTGCATACGCCCACGGCCGCGCCGCGCGCGCCGATGCATCCCCTCCTGCATGCCCGCGCCGATACGGCGGCCGGCCCGCGCTTCAGCGCACGGCTCAGCGGCGAGGAAGCCTTCTTCCGCGACCACCGCATCCTCGGCCGCCCGACCTTTCCCGGCGCGGCCTACCTGGAAATGGCCGGCGCCGCAGCCGCGCGCGTGCTCGGCACCGACGCGCTGCGCCTGGGCGCGGTGGTGTGGAGCCGGCCGCTGCAGCCCTCGGCGGCCGGCGTCGAGCTGAGCATCGAGCTGCAGGCGCAGGGCCAGGGCCGCCTGCGCTTCGAGATCGCGGCGGCCGGGCAACTCCACTGCCAGGGTCTGGCCGCTGTGGCCGAGGCTCGCGAGAACGAATTCGAGCGCCAGGATCTGGGCGCGCTGCTGGCGCGCATGGACGGGCAGGGTGTCGACCGCGACGCCTGTTATGCCGCCTTCGACGCCGTGGGCATCCACTACGGCCCCAGCCATCGCGCGATCGAGCATCTGCATCTCGGCCGCGACGAGGCGCTGGCGCGGCTGGTGCTGGATCCGGCGGCCGCGCGCGACAGCGATGCCGATGCCTACCGCCTGCATCCGGGCCTGCTCGACGCGGCCCTGCAGGCCACCCTGGGCTTGAGCGCCGGCAGCGCGCGCGGTGCCTACGTGCCGTTCGCGCTGGAGCGGCTGGTGCTGCGCGCCGCGACCGGCCGCCAGCTGTGGGCCTGGGTGCGCTACACGGCGGGCAGCCGTCCCGACGAGGCGGTGCGCAAGTACGACATCGACCTGCTCGACGACCAGGGCGACGTGATCGCGCGCTTGTCGGGCTTCGCCTTCCGGCCGGCCGAGGCGGCAGCGCCTGCCGTCGACCCGGTGCTGCTGTGGCGCCGCGACTGGCAGTCGGAGCCGGCGCCGCTCGCCGGCGATGCCGCGCCGGTGCGGCGCAGCGTGCTGATCTCGGATCGCGCCGCCTGGCGCTTCGAGGCGCCGGTCGACGGTTCGCTGCTGGCGCATCTCCAGATCGACAGCGCTCGGGAAGCTCCCGATCAGTGGTACGGCCGCGTGCTGCGCGAGCTGTTCGAGTTGGTCAAGGCGCAAGCGCAGGCGGCGCAAGCCTGCCTGCTGCAGGTGCTGGTGCCGGCGTCGGGCCAGGCGGCGCTGCTGTCCGGCCTTTCGGGGCTGCTGCGCACGGCGACGCTGGAATTCCCGCGCCTGTCCACCCAGCTGCTGGCATTCGACGCGGTGCCGGCCGGCTTACCGGCCCTGCTCGAGGCGAACGCACGGCAGCCGTGGCGCGCCCAGCTTCGCTACCAGGGCGGCACGCGGCTGGTGCCGGCCTGGACCGAACTGGCCGGTAGCACCGACCGCGCGGACGCGCCGGCGCTGCCCTGGCGCGAGCACGGCGTGTATCTGCTCACGGGCGGCCTGGGTGGCCTGGGCCGCCTGCTCGCCGAGGAAATCCTGAGCCAGGCGCCGGCCGCCACTGTGGTGCTGTGCGGCCGCGCCGCGCCCGACGCGCAGGCCACGCAATGGCTGCAAGCCAAGGGCGCGAACGGCCGGCTGCGGTATCGCCAGGCCGACGTGGCCGATGCCGCGCAAGTGCGTGCCCTGGTGGCGGAAACCGTGGAGCGCTTCGGCGCCCTGCATGGCGTGATCCACAGCGCCGGCGTGCTGCGCGACAGCTACCTGCCGGGCAAGACCGTCGCGCAGATCGACGCGGTGCTGGCGCCCAAGGTGGTCGGCACGGTGAACCTGGACGAGGCCACCCGGGCGCTGGACCTGGACCTGTTCGTGCTGTTCGCCGCCGGCGCGGGCGCGCTGGGCAATCCCGGCCAGGCCGACTACGCCGCCGCCAATGCCTTCCTCGACGCCTATGCCGGTTGGCGCAATCAGGAAGCCGCGCAAGGCCGCCGACGCGGCCAGGCCGTGGCGCTCGACTGGCCGCTGTGGGCCGAGGGCGGCATGCGCATCAGCGACAGCCTGCGCGAGGCGATCGAGGCCGGCAACGGCATGCGCGCGCTGGCGCGCGACGAGGGCATGCGCGCGCTGTATCGCGGCGTCGCCAGCCGGGAGGCGCAGTTGCTGGTGGGCGTGGGCGACCACGCGCGCCTGCGCGCCTGGATGCAGCGCCTGCACGCCGAGCCGGCCGCCCCTGTGGCCCGGCCGGCGCAAGCCGGCGCAGCGCCCGGCGCCGGCCGCGCGCTGCGCGATCGGGCTCGCCAGTTCCTGATCGACAGCGCCGCCTCGATCCTCGAGTTGCAGCCGCAGGACCTGGACCCGCGCGACGAGCTCAGCGACTACGGCTTCGATTCGATCACCTTCACCGAACTCACCCACCGGCTAAACCGTCAGTTCGAGCTGGAGCTGGTGCCCACGGTGCTGTTCGAGCATCCGACCATCGCCAAGCTGACGGCGCATCTGCTGGAGAGCTTCCCCGAGGCGCTGGCGCGGGCCTTCCCCGAGGAGCGGGCCGCCACGCAATCGATCGTCGCGGAACCCGAGCCGGCGGCGTCCCGCTCGGCCGTCGAGCCCGTCGAGCCTGTCCAGACGGCGGTGCCGTCGAGCGCCGGGCCCGCAGGCGCGGTGGCGATCATCGGCATGAGCGGGCGCTTCCCCGGCGCGCCGGACCTGGCCGGTTTCTGGCAGGTGCTGGCCGAGGGCCGCGACTGCATCGGCGAGATTCCCGCCGAGCGCTGGGACTGGCGCCAGTATGACGGCGACGCCAGCCAGGCCGGCCGGCACACGCGCGTCAAGGAGGCCGGTTTCATCGAGGGCGTGGCCGAGTTCGATCCGCTGTTCTTCGGCATCACGCCGCGCGAGGCCGAGCTGATGGACCCGCAGCAGCGCCTGCTGCTGACCCACGCCTGGGCGGCCATCGAGGAGGCCGGCTACGCACCGTCGAGCCTCGCGGGCGGGCGCACGGCGATCTTCGTGGGCACCGCGCCGAGCGGCTACAGCAGCCTGATCGAACAGGCCGCGATGGGCCTGGACGGCCACAGCTCGACCGGCTCGGTGGCCTCGGTGGGCCCCAACCGCCTGAGCTACCTGCTGGACCTGCACGGGCCCAGCGAGCCGGTGGAAACCGCCTGCTCCAGCGCCCTGGTGGCGATCCATCGCGCGGTGCGCGCGATCCGCCACGGCGACTGCGAGACCGCGCTGGCCGGCGGCGTGAACACCATCGTGCTGCCCGAGGTGCACATCAGCTTCGACAAGGCCGGCATGCTGAGCCCCGACGGACGCTGCAAGACCTTCTCGCGCCATGCCGACGGCTACGGGCGCGGCGAGGGCGTCGGCATGCTGCTGCTTAAGGACCTGGCGGCGGCCGAGCGCGACGGCGACGCGATCCACGCGGTGATCCGCAGCACCGCCGAAAACCACGGCGGCCGCGCCAGCTCGCTGACCGCGCCGAATCCCAAGGCGCAGGCCGAGCTGATCAAGGCCGCCGTGCGTGATGCCGGCATCGACGTGGCCAGCATCGGCTACATCGAGACCCACGGCACCGGCACCGCGCTGGGCGATCCGATCGAGATCAACGGGTTGAAGGCGGCCTTCGAGGACCTGCGCCACGAGGCCGGCGCGCTCGCGCCGGTGCCGGAGAGCTGCGCGCTGGGCTCGGTGAAGACCAACATCGGCCACCTGGAGCTGGCCGCCGGCGTGGCCGGCGTGATCAAGGTGGTGCTGCAGCTGCGCCATCGCACGCTGGCCCGCAGCCTGCATGCCGAGGAGCCGAACCCCTACATCCGCCTGGAGGGCAGCCCCTTCCACCTGCTGGGCGACACGCGGCCCTGGCCGGCGTCTCGGGACGCCGCTGGCCGAGCGCTGCCGCGCCGCGCCGGCGTCAGCTCGTTCGGCTTCGGCGGGGTCAACGCGCACGTGCTGCTGGAGGAATACGTGGGCGCGAGCGCCGCCTCGCCCGCGAGCGAGGTGGGGCCGCACCTGCTGGTGCTATCGGCCCGGCAGCCGGCGCGCCTGGTCGAGCAGGCCGCGCAGCTCGCGGCCTTCCTGCGCGACGCGGCGCGGCGGCCCGCGCTGGCCGAGCTGATCCACACGCTGCAGGTGGGCCGCGACGCGATGGAGGAGCGTGCCGCCTTCCTGGTGGCCGACTACCCGGAACTGGTGCAGCGCCTCGACGAGTTCGTCGCTGGCCGCGCCGGCGCCTGGCTGCATCGCGGCCGCGCGCGCCACGGCAGCGAGGCCGCCGCGCTGTTCGACAACGAGCACGAGCAGCGCGAGGCGGTGCGCGGCTGGCTGGCCCAGGGCCGCCACGACAAGCTGCTGCGGCTCTGGACGCAGGGGCTGGAAGTCGACTGGCGGGTGCTGCATGCCGGCCCGCCGCCGCGCCGCGCGCACCTGCCCACCTATGCCTTCGCGCGCGAGCGCTACTGGCCGCAGCCGGCGCATCCGGCGGCCCGCCCCGAGGCCGAGACGCGCGTGAGCCCGCCGATGCAGGCGGCCAACGAAGACGAGCTGGACCGGCACAGCGCCTTGCTGGACCAGCTCATCCACCGACAGATCAGCGCCGACGAAGCGGTTCGTCTGGCGCGCCGTCAGGAACAGTCATGACCGACCACGTTGCAGAGATCTACCGCCAAGTCGCCGCCGGCCAACTGAGCAAGGACGAAGCCCTGGCGCGGCTTCGCCAGGTGCAGGACGCGCCGGATGCCGGGCAGGTTCCCGTGCGCGCCGCCGCCGTCACGCGCGAGGCGGTGGCGCAGGCGCTGGCGGCGCTCTATGCGGGCCTGTCGAAGATCGCGCTCGAGGCCATCGACCCGCTGGAGGCGCTCGAGTCCTACGGCATCGATTCGATCGTGATCGCCGGGATGAACCGCGAGCTGGGCGAGCGCTTCGCGGGCCTGTCCAAGACGCTGTTCTTCGAACATCGCACGCTCGACAGCCTGGCCGGGTTGCTGTGGCGGGAGCACGAGGCGGCCTGCCGGGCGTGGCTGGCGCCGGGCACGGCGGCAAACACGGCAGTGGCAAGCTCAGCCTCGCCGATCGAGGTAGCGATGACGGCAGCCGCGACGGCGACTGTCGCGGCGGCATCGGCCGAGGCCATCCCGGCCGGCACCGGCGAAACCCTTGCGCCCGCAAGCTCCGGCGCAACGCACGCCGCTGCGGCCGATACGTCCGCCTGGCCCCCGATCGCGATCGTCGGCCTGGCCGGCCGTTATCCGCAGGCGGGCGATCTCGATGCCTTCTGGCGCAATCTGCGCGAGGGCCGCGACTGCATCGTCGAGGTGCCGGCCGAGCGCTGGCCGCTGGACGGTTTCTACGAACCCGATCCGGATCGGGCGATCGCCAGCGGCCGCAGCTACGGCAAGTGGGGCGGCTTCCTGGAGGGCTTCGCTGATTTCGATCCGCTGTTCTTCAACATCTCGCCGCTGGAGGCGATGGGCATGGACCCGCAGGAGCGCCTGTTCCTGCAGAGCGCCTGGCACGCGCTGGAAGACGCCGGCTACACGCGCGACAGCCTGGCCGAGTGCTGCGGCGGCCGCGTCGGCGTGTTCGCCGGCGTGACGCGCAACGGCTTCGGCCTGCTCGGCCTCGAGGCCTGGCACGAAGGCAGCACGGTGTTCTCGCAGCCGGCCTTCAGCTCGATCCCGAACCGCGTGTCCTATGCGCTCGACCTGCGCGGGCCCAGCCTGCCGGTCGACACCATGTGCTCGTCCTCGCTGACGGCGATCCACGAGGCCTGCGCGGCCCTGCATCGCGGCGATTGCGCGATGGCGCTGGCCGGCGGCGTGAACCTGTGCGTGCACCCGGCCAGCTACGTGGGCCTGGCCACCGGCAAGATGCTGTCGAGCGACGGCCGTTGCCGCAGCTTCGGCGCCGGCGGCGACGGCTACGTGCCGGGCGAGGGCGTGGGCGTGGTGGTGCTCAAGCCGCTGGCCGCGGCGCTGGCCGACGGCGATCGCATCCACGGCGCGATCCGCGCCACCAGCGTCAACCACGGCGGGCGCACCAACGGCTTCACGGTGCCCAACCCGGCGGCGCAGGCCGAGCTGATCGCCGAGAGCCTGCGCAAGTCCGGCATCCATCCGCGCGCGATCGGCTACGTGGAGGCGCACGGCACCGGCACCGCGCTGGGCGACCCGATCGAGGTCAGCGGCCTCGCGCAGGCCTTCGCGCCGCACACGCGCGAGCGCGGCTTCTGCGCGCTCGGGTCGGCCAAGTCGAACCTGGGCCACCTGGAAGCCGCCGCCGGCATCGCCGGCCTGACCAAGGTGCTGCTGCAGATGCGCCACGGCGAGCTGGCGCCGAGCCTGCATGCCGAGCAGCTGAACCCGAACATCGATTTCGACGGCACGCCCTTCGTGGTGCAGCGCGAACTGGCGCCTTGGGCCGAGCCGGAACTGAACCTGGACGGCCAGGCGCGCCGTTATCCGCGCATCGCCTCGGTGTCCTCGTTCGGCGCCGGCGGCGCCAACGCGCATCTGCTGGTGGAGCAATACCAGGTGCCGGCGGCGCCCTCGGCATCGGCCGCCGGTCCGCAGGCCGTCGTGCTGTCCGCGCGCACGCCCGAGCGCCTGCGCGCTGCGGCGCAAGCCTTGCTCGATCACCTCGAGGGCGGCGGCGCGCAAGCGAGCCCGGCCGCTCGCCTGAGCGCGTGGCTGGTCGAGGAACTGGCCGCTATCGTCGGCGTGGAAGCTGCGGCGATCGGCGCACGGGAGGCCCTGGTCGACCTCGGCGTGGAGATCCTGCATCGCACGCGCTGGTACGAGCGCGTGCAGGAACGCCTGAACCTGCCCTGGTCGCTGAAGGACTTCCTCGACCAGGGCAGCGTGCAGCAATTGACGGACAGCCTGCTGCGCGAACACGGCGCGACGGTGGCCGCGCAGTTCCCCGCGCCGGCCGCCGCCGCGCCCGCGCTGGCCGACCTGGCGCATACGCTGCAGGTCGGGCGCGAGGCGATGCCGGAGCGCCTGGCCCTGGTGGCCGCCGATCCCGCCGAACTGACGGCGGGCCTGCGCGGCTTCCTGGCGGGCGATGCGCGCTTTCCCTCGTGGCAAGGTAAGGCCAGGCGCGGTCGCGCGCTGCCGGCCCGGCCGGATCAGGCGGTATGGCAGGCCTGGATCGACGCGCGGGACTGGTCGCAACTGCTGCCGGCCTGGGTCGCGGGGCATGACTTGCCGTGGCGGGAACTGTCCGGCACGCAAGGCGCACGCCGTATCGGCCTGCCGCTGTATCCGTTTGCCGCCGAGCGCTACTGGGTCGATCCGCAAAGCCTGCGGCCCCGGCCCGCCGCCACGGCAACGCCCCGGCTGCATCCGCTGGCCCAGCAGCGCGCCGATGGCGCGGACGGTCCCGCCTTCCTCAGCCGCTTCAGCGGCGCGGAAAGCTTCCTCGACCATCATCGCGTCGGCGGCCGGCGTATCCTGCCCGGCGTGGCCTATCTGGAAATGGCGCGGGCTGCGGCCAGCCTCGCCGGCAACGGCGCGGCGATCCGCAGCCTGCGCAATGTCGTCTGGGCACGCCCGATCGAGGCGGGTGCCGATGGCGTGGCGGTGACGCTGCGCCTGCAAGCCCATCAGGAAGACAGCTGGCGCTACGAGGCGCTCGGCGCCGACGGCGGCGTCCACGGCCAGGGCGTGGCCGGCACGGCGCTGCCTGCGGCGCCCGCCGATCTGGACCTGGCCGCGCTGCGCGCGCGCATGCAGGCCGGCGCGCTCGGGGCCGAGGCGTTCTACCAGGCCTACGCGGCGATGGGCATCGACTATGGTGCGGCGCATCGCGGCTTCGTGCAGGCCGTGGTGGGCGAAGGCGAACTGCTGGCCGAACTGTGCCTGCCCGCTGCCGTGCAGGCCGACGCATCGGCCTATGTGCTGCATCCGAGCCTGATGGACGCGGCCTTCCAGGCCACGCTCGGGCTCTACCTGCTTGGGGCGCGCGCCGACGCCGCGCAGGCCATGCTGCCGTTCGCGCTGGAAACGCTGGAAATTCACCAAGCGCCGCCAGTGCGGGCCTGGGCCTGGGTCCGCAGCCGGGGCGGGCGCGGCGGCATCGAGAAGTTCGATATCGAGCTGTGCGATGCGCAGGGCCGCATCTGCGTGCGCATGCTGGGCTTTTCCTCGCGCGTGCTGGAAGCGCCGGCGGCCGCACCGCAAGCGCCCGCAGCGATCGAGGCGCCGAGCCTGCTGCTCAGCCGGCACGCCTGGCAGGAAGCGTCGGCCAGCACGGCCGCGCCCGATCCCGCGCTGACGCGGCGCCTGCTGCTGGTCTCGATCGAGCCGCCAGCGGCCTGGCAGCAACTGGGCCAGGGCGAGCTGCTGCAGGCTGCCTCGGCGCGGCCCGAGCAGGCCTGCGCGGCCTTGTACACGCAGGTCTTCGCGCGCGTGAAGGCCTGGCTGGAGGAGAAGGGCCGCGACACCTGCCTGTGGCAGGTCGCGATCGCCGGACAGGGTGTCGAACTGCTGCTGGCCGGTTTGTCCGGCCTGCTGCGCAGCGCCTCGCAGGAAAGCCGCCGGCTGCTGGGTCAACTGCTGATCCTCGAAGGCGACGAGGACGTGGCGAGCCTGCGCGCGCGGCTCGACGAAAACGCCGCCAGCCCGCTCGACAGCCTGGTGCGTTATCGCGAGGGCCGCCGCGAAACCTGGCACCTGCTGGAACTGCCGGACGATGGCAACGGCAACCGTGGCAGCGAAGCCGCAGCGGCGCCGCTGCCCTGGCGGCAGAACGGCGTGTACCTGCTCAGCGGCGGCGCGGGCGAACTGGGCCTGCTGTTCGCCGAGGAAATCGCGCGCCGCGCCGCCGGCGCCACGCTGGTGCTGACCGGGCGTTCGGCGCTGTCGGACCAGCGCCGCGCGCGCCTGGACGCGCTGCGCGAGCAGGGCGCGCAATACCGCTACGAGCAGGTGGACGTGGCCGATCGGCAGGCGGTGACGCAACTGGTCGAGCGCATCACGGCCGAGTACGCGCGCCTGGACGGCGTGCTGCATATCGCCGGCGTGCTGCGCGACAGCTACCTCCTGAGGAAGGATCGCGCCGCCTTCGAGCAGGTCCTGGCGCCCAAGCTGCTGGGCACCGCCAACCTCGACCACGCCACGCGCGCGCTGGACCTGGATTTCTTCCTGATGTTCTCGTCGAGCGCGGCGATCTTCGGCAACCTGGGCCAGGCCGACTACGCGGCCGCCAACGGCTTCATGGATGCCTACGCGGCCTACCGCCAGGCCCAGGGCGGCCGTGGCCGCTCACTGTCGGTGAACTGGCCGCTGTGGCGCGACGGCGGCATGGGCATGGAGGCCGCCACCGAGGAGATGATGCTGGCCAACACCGGCATGGTGGCGATGCGCACGGCCAGCGGTTTCGCGGCGCTGGCGCGCGCGCTGCACAGCGGGCTGCCGCAGGTGGCGGTGATGGAGGGCCTGGCCGAGCGGATGCGCCAGAAACTGCTGGCGCCGGCCGCCGCCTCGATGCAGGCAGCGGCACCCGTCGCCTCCGCGCCGGTGGCGGCCGCATCCGGGCCAACCGAGCAGGCCGATCACGGCGAACTGGTGGCGCGCGTGGCGCGCGGCCTGCGCCAGATGGTCGGCGAGCTGCTGAAACTCGAGCTGGACCAGATTGACATCGAGGACGATCTCAGCGACTACGGCTTCGATTCGATCACCTTCACCAGCTTCTCCAACCGGATCAACAAGCAGTTCGGCCTGGATCTGATCCCGACCATCTTCTTCGAATATCCGGATATCGCCGGCCTGGCGGGGCATCTGGCGGAAGCGTATCGCCCGGCGCTGGTCGCGAGCCTGGTGGGGCTGCCCGCCGAGCCCGCGCAAGCGGCGCAGGCACGGCCGGCCGCGAGCGCATCGGCATCCGCCACCTCGGCCACCTCGCTGCCGGCGCCGCTCGCGCCGCAGCCGGCGAACCAGGCAGGTGCCGCATCGAATGCGTCGGCGCCGCGCCGCGGCGTCGCCGTGATCGGCATCAGCGGCAGCTTCCCCGGCGCCGACGGAGTGGACGCGCTCTGGCAACTGCTGGAGCAGGGCGGCGACGCGATCGGCGAAGTGCCGGCCAGCCGCTGGGACTGGCGCCGCTGCCTGCCGCCCGGCGAATCCGAGGCCGTGCAGGCGCGGGTGCGCTGGGGCGGTTTCATCGACGGGGTGGACCGCTTCGATCCGCTTTTCTTCGGCATCTCGCCGCGCGAGGCCGAGCTGATGGACCCGCAGCAGCGGCTGCTGCTGACCTACGCCTGGCTGGCCGTCGAGGACGCCGGCTACGCCCCGCAATCGCTGGCCGGCAGCGACACCGGCCTGTTCGTCGGCACGGCGGTGGGCAGCTACGGCAGCCTGGTGCTGCAGGCCGGCCGCAGCCAGGACGCCTACAGCTCGACCAGTTCGGTGGCCTCGATCGGCCCCAGCCGCGTCAGCTATTTCCTCGACTGGCACGGCCCCAGCGAGCCGATCGAGACCGCCTGCTCCAGCTCCCTGGTGGCCGTGCACCGCGCCGTGCAGGCGATCGAGAGCGGCCGCTGCGAGGCGGTGCTGGCCGGCGGCGTCAACACCATCGCCACGCCCGAGGCGCATATCGCTTTCAGCAAGGCCGGCATGCTGTCGGTGGACGGCCGCTGCCAGACCTTCTCCGCCAAGGCCAACGGCTATGTGCGCGGCGAGGGCGTGGGCATGCTGTTCCTGAAGGAGCTGGCTGCGGCCGAGCGCGACGGCGACACCATCCACGCGGTGATCGTCGGCAGTGCCGAGAACCACGGCGGCCGCGCCACCTCGCTGACCGCGCCGAACCCGAAGGCGCAGGCGGCGCTGCTGAAGGCCGCCTATACCAAGGCCGGCTTCGACCCGCGCCAGCTCGGCTACATCGAGGCCCATGGCACCGGCACCGAACTGGGCGACCCGATTGAGGTGAACGCGCTGAAGAGCGCCTTCAAGGAGCTCTACCAGCGCGCCGGCGCCGAGGCGCCGGGCCAGCCGCATTGCGGGCTCGGCTCGATCAAGACCAATATCGGCCACCTGGAGCTGGCCGCCGGCGTGGCCGGCATCATCAAGGTGCTGCTCCAGTTGCGGCACCGCACCCTCATGCGCAGCCTGCACGGCGAGCAGGTCAGCCCCTACGTGCAGCTCGAGGGCAGCCCGTTCTACCTAGTCCAGGAAAACCGTCACTGGGACGCACCGCGCGATGCGCAGGGGCGTGAGCAGCCGCGCCGCGCCGGCGTCAGCTCGTTCGGCTTCGGCGGCGTCAACGCGCATGTGGTGCTGGAGGAATACGTGGCGCCGCAAACGCGCGCGGCCGCGCCGGCGGCCGGCCCGGTGCTGGTGCCGCTGTCGGCGAAAAATGAGGCGCGCCTGCGCGAAGCGGCGGTGCGGCTGGCCGATTTCGCAGCCGCGCAGGCGGGCGACGCGTCAGTCGACCTGCACGACCTCGCCTACACGCTGCAGGTGGGGCGCGACGCGATGGACGCGCGCCTGGGCCTGGTGGTGAGCGACAAGGCCGAACTGGCCCGGCGCCTGCGCGCCTGGCTCAACGACGCGGGCACCGGCGAGGTGCTGCAGGCCGCGCGCGGCAAGGCGCAGAAGGAAGCGCTGGCGGCCTTCGCCGGCGACGAGGAACTGGCCGGCGTGGTCGAGGGCTGGTGGCGCAACGGCAAGCAAGCCAAGCTGCTCGAACTGTGGGTCAAGGGGCTGGATCTCGACTGGGCGCGGCTGCAGGCCGATGCCGGCCGCCGCCGCATCAGCCTGCCCGGTTACCCCTTCGCCGACGAGCGCTACTGGCTCGAGCCCTTGCTCGTCGAGTCCGCTGCGCCGACCATGACGGCACCGGCTGGCGCGAGCGAGGCAGCCGCGCTGTGCTTCGAGGAAAGCTGGCAGTCCTATCGGGCTTCGGAGGCATCGGTCGCCGCCTCGGTGCGGACCGTGCTGTGCTGCCTGTCCGATGCCGCGCATCAGCAGGCCTTGCGCGAGGCGGTGGCCCGACGCTGCCCGCAATGGCAACTGATCTTCCTGGATCGGCAGGCGCCGGCGCCGCTCGACCGGCAAGGCTGGGCCGACGCGCTGCGCGCGATCGAGCCGGGCGCTGCCGCGATCGACGCGGTGGTCGATCTGCGGGCGCTGGAAGACGCCGGCCTGCGTCGCGCCGAAGCGGTGCCGCTGGGCCTGGTGCAGGCGCTGGGCGGCATGAAGACGCGTCCTGCACGGCTGGTGCTGGGCGGCGAATATGCCGACGAACTCGAACGCAGCCAGCTGGAGGCATGGATCGGCCTGGAGCGCTCGATGGGCCTGGCGCTGCCGGGCTGCCAGGCCGCCACGGTGCTGTGCGAAGCCGGCGAGGCGATCGACTGGGCGGCCTGGGCGCAACTGCTGGATACCGTGCTCGGCGAAGCGGCGCCGCGCAACCTGCTGGCCGGCCGCGACGGCCTTCGCCAGCTTCGGGTGCAGCCGCTGGCGCCGGCCGAGGCCGCTGCGGCCGACCTGGGCCGCACGGTGCTGATCACCGGCGGCGCGGGCGGGCTGGGGCTGATCTTCGCCCGTCATCTGGCCGCCGACCGCCGCTGCCAGCTGGTGCTGGTGGGCCGCTCGCCGCTCGATGACGCGCGTCAGGCGGCCGTGCAGGCCTTGCAGGACGCCGGCAGCGAGGTGCTGTACCTCGCCGCCGACGTGACCGACCCGGCTGCGATGCGCGAGGTGGTGGCGCGGGCCAAGGCACGCTTCGGCGGCATCGACAGCGTGATCCACGCGGCCGGCATTCAGCACGCCGTGCCGCTCGCCGACAAGCAGCCCGAGGATGTGCGTCGCGTGCTCGACCCGAAGGTTCGCGGCGCGCTGGTGCTCGACCAGGTGCTGGCCGGCGAGCCGCTGCGGCTGGTCTGCTACTTCTCCTCGAGCGCCTCGGTGCTCGGCGATTTCGGCTCCGCCGACTACGCGGTGGCCAATCGCTTCCTGGCCGCCCATGCGCTGGCGCGCGAGCAGCGCCGCGCGCGCGGCGAGTGCGCCGGCCGCAGCCTGGCGATCGAATGGCCGCTGTGGCGCGAGGGCGGCATGGGCGTGGGCGACGACGCGGGCACGGCGCTTTATCTCAAGTCTAGCGGGCAGCAACTGCTGGAGCAGGCCGAGGGGCTGGCGGTGTTCGAGCGGCTGCTCGGTTCCAACATCACGCGCGCGCTGGTGCTGGTGGGCGAGCGTGAGCGCCTGCATCGCATGCTCGGGCTCGCTGCGGCGCCGGCCGCGCTTGCTGCTGCGGCTGCCGTGACGCAGGCAACCGCAGCCGTGACGCTACCGCCGACGCTCTCGACGGCATCGCTGGAAGAACGCGTGAGCGCCGAGCTGAGCGCCTTGATCAGCGGCCAGGTCAAGCTCGCGCCCGAGCTGCTGGATGCCGAGTCGAACCTGGCTGATTTCGGCCTCGACTCCTTCGGCCTGGCCGAGCTGGCCCGCGCCTTGAACGCGCTGTACGGCATCGAGCTGGCGCCCTCGATCTTCTTCGCCTATTCGAGCATCGCTCGGCTGGCCGCTTATCTGCTGGACAAGCATCGCGCCGAGGTGGAGGCGCGTCGGCCCGAGGCGACGCGCGTCGATGCTGCTGCGGTAACGCCGCCGCAACCCGCGCCGATCGCGACCGCGCCCGCGCCCGAGCGGGCGCCCGCACCGATCGCCCTCGAACCGGCGAAAGCCAAGGCGCCGGCATTCGACGGCGAACGCGAACCGATCGCGATCATCGGCATCAGCGGACGTTTCCCCAAGGCGCGCGACGTCGAGCAGATGTGGCGCATCCTCGCCGAGGGCATCGACGCCGTCGACGAGATCCCGGCCGAACGCTTCGACTGGCGCGACTACTACGGCGGCCGCGAGGCGCAGCCGGGCAAGACCAACAGCAAGTGGGCCGGCTGCCTCGACGGCGTCGACGAATTCGATCCGCTGTTCTTCGAGATCTCGCCGCGCGAGGCGCTCGCCATGGACCCGCGCCAGCGCCTGCTGCTGCAGGAATCCTGGAACGCGCTGGAAGACGCCGGCTACGGCCCGCGCCAGCTGCGCGCCGGCCCGCTCGGCATCTTCGTCGGCGTGGAGGAGGGCGACTACCAGCGCGTGGCGCCCGACCTCGGCGTGACCTCCAACCACAACGGCATCCTCGCCTCGCGCCTGGCCTATTTCCTCGACCTGAACGGCCCGGTGCTGGCCATCAACACCGCCTGCTCCTCGGGCCTGGTGGCGGTGCACCAGGCCTGTGCCAGCCTGCTGAGCGGCGAATCCGACACGGCGATCGCCGCCGGCGCCAACCTGATCCTCACGCCCGAGCCCTACGTGGGCATGAGCCAGACCGGCATGCTATCGCCGGACGGCCGCTGCCGCGCCTTCGACCGCGCCGCCAACGGCATGGTGCCGGGCGAGGCGGTGGCGGTGGTGGTGCTCAAGCGCTGGTCGCGCGCGGTGGCCGACGGCGATCCGATCCGTGGCCTGATCCGTGCCAGCGGCATCAACAACGACGGCCGCAGCAACGGCATCACCGCGCCCAACGCGCTGGCCCAGGCCAGCCTGGTGCGCCAGGTGCAGCGCGCCGCCGGCGTGGCGCCCGAGCAGATCGACTACGTGGTCACCCACGGCACCGGCACGCGCCTGGGCGACCCGGTGGAGATCCAGGCGCTGGCCGAGGCCTTCGGGCAGCCGGCCGACGGCCGGGCCTATTGCGCGCTCACCTCCAGCAAGGGCAACTTCGGCCATACCTTCGCGGCCTCCGGGCTGCTCAGCCTGATCGGGCTGGTGCAGGCGCTCGAGCACGACACCATTCCGCCCAGCCTGCACTGCGAGGAAGACAGCGACTACATCGCCTGGCGCGACAGCGCCTTCCAGGTCAACAAGCAGGCCCGGCCGTGGCCGCGCCAGGCCAAGCGAGCGCGCCTGGGCGCCGTCAGCGCCTTCGGCATGAGCGGCACCAATGCGCACGTGCTGGTGCAGGAGGCGCCGGCCGCTGCGGCTCGTGCGGCCGAGTCGCCGACCGACCTGGTGCTGGCGCTGTCGGCCAAGACCGAGACGGCCCTGCGCGAGCGCCTGCTCGGGCTGCGCGACTGGCTGGCCAGCCCGGCGGCCGAGCGCTGCGAGCTGGCCGCGGTCAGCCGCACGCTGTTGGATGGGCGTCATCACTTCGCGCATCGTGCGGCGGTGGTGGTGGCCAACCGGGCCTCGGCGATTGCCGCGCTGGAGCATCTGGCGGCGCTCGACGCGGCCGACGGTCCCGACCATTACCTCGGCAAGGTGGCGCGCGGCTTCAAGGGCGAGGAGGCGCTGCGCGAGCGCGCCGCGAGCTGGCCCGCGCAGCCGTTGGCCGATGCCGCCGCGTATCGCGCCCGGCTGGGCGAACTGGCCTGGCTGCATTGCCAGGGTTACGCGGTGGGCTGGTCGGCGCTCGACGGCCTGCCGTCGGCGGCTCGGGTCCATCTGCCCGGCTACCCGTTCGCGCGCGAGTCGTACTGGCCGAAGACGCGCATCTCGTCGCCGGCCGCCGCGCCCGTCGCTTCCCTTTCCACGCCGTCGCTGCCGGCGGCCATCTCGGTACGTCCGATGCTTCGAACCGAACTCTCCGCTCCGGCCCAAGGCCATTCCCAGACCCATTACGCCGCGCGTTTCAGCGGCGAGGAGTTCTTCCTCAGGGATCACCGCGTGCGCGGCCAGGCCGTGCTGCCCGGCGTGGCCTACCTGGAACTGGCGCGCGAGGCCCTGGAGGCCCGCACCGGGCACGCCGTGCCTGGCGGCCTGCAATTGCAGCACGTGACCTGGGTGCAGCCGCTGATGGTGGACGCGTCGGGCGTCGAGGCGCGCATCGAGCTGCATCGCCAGGAGAACGGCGAATGGCGCTATGAAGTCGGCAGCGGCCATGCCGAAGGCGAACGCCGTCTGCACGGCCAGGGCTTCCTGGCGCTGAGCTCGCAAGCCGAACCGGCCGCGCTGGACCTGTCAGCGCTGCACGGCAACTGCCGCGCGTCCGAGCTGGACAGCGCAGCCTGTTATGCCGCCTACCAGGCGGTGGGCATCGAATACGGCCCGAGCTTCCGCGCCGTGCAGCGGATCTGGGTGGGCGAGGGCCAGGCGCTGGCGCAACTGCGCCTGCCGGCCGAGGCGCCGGCGGATAGCGCGGCCTATGCCCTGCATCCGAGCCTGCTCGACGGCGCCCTGCAGGCCAGCATCGGCCTGGCGATGGCACAGGCGGCGCAGGGCGGCGAGCCCATGCTGAGCCTGCCGTTCGCGCTCGACAGCCTGGTCCTGCATCGGCCCTGCCCGAACGAGACCTGGGTATGGATCCGTCCCACGCCGGGGGCGCAGAGCAGCCGCGTGCGCAAGCTGGACCTCGATCTCTGCGACGCGCAGGGCTGCGTCTGTGTCGCCTTGCGCGGCTTCTCCGCGCGGCTGGTGGCGCAGGGCGGCGCGGCGAAACCGTCGTCGGCCCCGGTGCCGGTCGAGGCCGCGCGCGCTTCGGTGCCGGCATCGGCCGTCGCGACCCCCGACATCGCATCGAGCTTCGCGCCTGCCGCGACCGCCGATGCCGGATCGACCACTGCGCCTGCCGCGACCCACGACATGGCATTGACCGCCGCGTCAGGTGCCTGGCTGCCGGTGGGGCCGACCGTGCTCGCACCGGCCTGGAGCGTGCGCGCCGTCGACGACACCGCCGAGCCGCCGGTCCCCGCGCGCATGCTGCTGATCGGCGACGCCGCCGCGCAGCGCGCCAGCTGGCAGCGTGCCTATCCGCCACTGCTGGCCCTCGATGTCGCGCCGTCCGCGACGGTGGACGAGCTGCGCGGCCAGCTCGCGGCGATCGGCGCGATCGACGAACTGGTGTGGATCGCACCAGCGCAGGACAGCCAGGACCCGGCCGACGAGGCCTTGCTGACGGCCCAGGCCGGCGGCGTGCTGGCGCTGTTCCGCCTCGTGAAGGCCTTGCTGGCCGAGGACTACGCGGGCCGTCGCCTGGCCGTGACCGTGCTCACGCGCGCCACCCAGCAGGTGCATCCCCAGGACCCGGTGGCGCCGGCGCATGCCACCGTGCATGGTCTGGTCGGCTCGCTGGCCAAGGAGTATCCGCATTGGTCGGTGCGCCTGATCGACCTCGACGCGCAAGGCGCCGATCCCGCGCCGGCGCAATGCCGCGCGCTGCCGGCCGGCAGCGGCGAGAGCTGGGCCTGGCGCTGCGGCGAATGGCATGTGCCGGAGTTGATCGCGCTGGCCGAGCCCACCGGCGGCAAGGCCCCCGCGCCGTATCGCGAGGGCGGCGTCTACGTGGTGATCGGCGGTGCGGGCGGGCTGGGCGAAGTCTGGACGCGGCACCTGATCGAGCATTACCGCGCCCAGGTGGTGTGGATCGGCCGTCGCGCCGAGGATGCCGAGCTGCGCGCGCGCCTGGCGGCGCTGGCCTCGCACGGCCCGGCTCCGCTCTACCTGCAGGCCGACGCGGGCGATCGTCAGGCGCTGTCCCGCGCTCGCGACACGATCCTGCAGCGCCACGGCCGCATCCACGGCGCGGTGCATTCGGCCCTGGTCCTGCAGGACCGCAGCCTGGCGCGGATGGACGAAGCCACCCTGCAGGCGGCGCTGCGGCCCAAGCTCGACGTGAGCCTGCGCATCGCCCAGGTGTTCGCCGCCGACGCGCTGGATTTCGTGCTGTTCTTCTCGTCGATGATGAGTGTTTCCCGCGCCGCGGGGCAGGGCAACTACGCGGCCGGCTGCACCTTCAAGGATGCGCTGGCCCAGGCGCTGGGGCGACGCTGGCCCGGCGCGGTGAAGGTGATGAACTGGGGCTACTGGGGCAGCGTGGGCGTGGTGGCCGATGCGCGCTACCAGGAGCGCATGAGCCGCGCCGGGATCGGCTCGATCGAGGCCGAGGAGGCGATGGCCGCGCTGGAGCGCCTGCTCGGCGGCCCCGACGCGCAACTCGGGCTGATCAAGCTGAGCCGCGCGCAGGCCGTGGAAGGCGTGCGCGCCGACCTGCACGGCGAGCGCTACGGCGCGGCGCTGCCCGCGCTGCTGCCGCAACTGGCGGCGCGGCCGCTGCCGCCCGAACATGCGTCGCGGCTCGCGGCCGCCCAGGGGGCGCTGCCGCCGCAGACCATGCAGGCGCTGAGCCTGCGCCTGCTCGGCCAGGCGCTGCTCGGCTTCTCGCCGGACGGCCGGCATCTGCCGGGCGGCGGCACCGGCCTGGCGCTGGCCGGCCACTACCGACGCTGGTACGACACCAGCCTGCGGCTGCTGGCCGCCGGCAACTGGCTGCAAGCGCTGCCCAACGGCGACTACCGCATCCTCGCCGCCGCCGCGCAGGATGCCTGGCCCGAGTGGGAAGCCGCGCGCGCGGCCTGGCTGGCCGATCCGCAGCAGCAGGCCTGGGCGCAGTTGCTCGAGGTCTGCCTGCGCGCGCTGCCGGAGCTGCTGGTGGGCCGGCGCAAGGCCACCGACGTGATGTTCCCGAATTCCTCGCTGCGCCTGGTGGAGGGCATCTATCGCGGCAATCCGATCGCCGACCTCTACAACCACATCCTGTTCGACGCGGTGGAAGCCTATGTGCAGGAGCGGCTGGCGCGCGAGCCGCGGGCACGGCTGCGGTTGCTGGAGATCGGCGCCGGCACCGGCGGCACCAGCGCCGGGCTGCTGCAACGGCTGGACCGCTACGCCGCGAACATCGACGAATACTGCTACACCGACCTGTCCAAGGCCTTCCTGCTGCATGCCGAGCAGCACTACGCGCCGGGCCGCCCGTTCCTGCGCACCCAGCGCTTCAACGTGGAGGAGCCGCCGCAGGAGCAGGGCATCGCCGCCGACCGCTACGACATCGTGGTGGCCGCCAACGTGCTGCACGCCACGGCCAATATCCGCCGCACCCTGCGCCACGCCAAGGCGCCGCTGCGCGCGGGCGGGCTGCTGGCGCTCAACGAGCTCGGCGAGCTGAGCCTCTTGACGCACCTGAGCTTCGGGCTGCTGGACGGCTGGTGGCTCTACGAGGATCCAGCCTTGCGCCTGGACGGCTCGCCGGGCCTGTCGGCCGAGGGCTGGGAGCGGGTGCTGGCCGAGGAGGGCTATGCGCCGCTATGGCGCCCGGCCGAGGAATGCCACCGGTATGGCCAGCAGGTGCTGCTGGCGCAGAGCGACGGCCGCGTGAAGCGCGACGTGGCCGTGCAGGCGCCGCCTGCGGCGCTGGCGCGGCCGGTCGAGGCGAGCGCACCGGCGGTGGGTTTCGACTCCGCCGCCGCGTCGGCTCCCCTTGTGTCTGCCGCCGCGCCGGTCGCCGTATCTGTCACCGCACCGGCTCCTGCGCCGATCCCGGCGCCGGCTCCGCAGGACCTGGAGCAGGCCGTGGCCGATCACGTGCGGACCCTGCTGCGCGAATGCATCGGCAAGGGGCTCGATCTCGATCCGCAACGCATCGAGGCCGATCGCAGCTTCTCCGAATACGGCGTCGATTCGATCCTGGCCGTGCAGCTCGTCAACGAGATCAACCAGCGGCTCGGCATCGTGTTGCAGACCACCGTGCTGTTCGACTACAGCGATCTGGACGCGCTGGCCGAGTACCTGGAGCAGACGCATCAGGCGGCGCTGCGCGCCAGCCTGCCGGTGCGCGCGGCGGTGCCGGTGCCGACGCCGAGTGCCGCGCCGACATCGCAGGCGCGGCAAGCGAACACGCCGGCGCAGCCGCTCGGCGCCGCGTTCCCGTCCGCCTTCGCGTCGCCCGCCGCCGGCGGCCGTCGCCGCGCGCTGATCAGCGGCCCCGGCCAGATCCCGGACCTGTGCCTGGTGGCGGCCGATGCTGCGGCGCCCCTGCAGCCGCAGCAGGCACGCGTGGCGGTGCGCGCCAGCTCGCTGAATTTCTCCGACCTGCTGTGCGTGATGGGCCTCTACCCGAACATGCCGGCCTATCCGTTCACGCCGGGCACCGAGGCCAGCGGCCTGGTGCTGGAGGTCGGCAGCGCGGTGAGCACGCTGCGTCCCGGCGACGAGGTGGTCTGCCTGGCCCAGGGCTGCCACGCCACCGAGGTGGTCTGCCACGAGGCTCAGGCCTGGCCCAAGCCGCCGCAGCTGAGCTTCGAGCAGGCCTGCGCCTTGCCGGTGGTCGCCCTGACCATGATCGACGCCTTCCACAAGGCCGACCTGCAGCCCGGCGACAGCATCCTGATCCAGACGGCGGCCGGCGGCACCGGCCTGATCGCGATGCAGCTGGCGCGCCATTACGGCGCGACGATCTTCGCCACCGCCGGCTCGCGGGAGAAGCTCGACTACCTGCGCGGCCAGGGCGCCCAGCACCTGATCAACTACCGCGAGCAGGATTTCGAGGCCGAGGTGGCCCGGCTCACCGGCGGGCGCGGCGTGGACGTGGTGATCAACACCCTGTCCGGCGAGGCGATCGCCAAGGGCCTGCGCAGCCTGGCGCCGGGCGGGCGCTACATCGAGATCGCGATGATGGCGCTGAAGTCGGCGCAAGCGGTGGACCTGTCGATGCTCGACAGCAACCAGAGCTTCTTTAGCATCGACCTGGCGCGCCTGATCGCCGAGCGGCCCCGCAAGCTGGAGCAGTACCGGCGCGAGCTGGCGAGCCTGGTGGAGCAGGGCGTGCTGCAGCCCACCGTGTCGCGGGTGTTCGCGCTCGACCAGTTGCACGACGCCTATCGCTACCTGCAGGACCGCCGCAACATCGGCAAGGTGGTGCTGCAGGTGCCGCAGGCAGCGGCGCCGGCTGCGGGCGGCGAGGCCTTCGCGCCCGCCGTCGCCACCGTCGCCGCGCCGACGAACCACGCCGACGAACCGATCGCCGTGATCGGCATGAGCGGCCGCTTCGCCCATTCGCCGGATCTGGACAGCTTCTGGTCGCATCTGGCCCAGGGCCACGACCTGGTCGACACGGTATCGCGCTGGGACCTCGGCCCGGGAGAGGGAAGCTGCCGCGACGGCAGCTTCCTCGACGAGATCGACCGCTTCGATCCGCTGTTCTTCCGCATGTCGGGGCTGGAAGCCACCTACATGGACCCGCAGCAGCGCCTGTTCCTCGAGGAGGCCTGGCGCACGCTGGAGGACGCCGGCTACGCGGGCGAGGCGGTCAAGGGCAAGCTGTGCGGCGTCTACGTGGGCTGCACCAGCGGCGACTACGCCCAGCTGTTCAAGAGCGCACCGCCGCCGCAGGCCTTCTGGGGCAATTCCGGCGCGCTGATCCCGGCGCGCATCGCCTACTACCTCGACCTGCAGGGCCCGGCGGTGGCGGTCGATACCGCCTGCTCCAGCGCGCTGGTGGCGGTGCACCTGGCCTGCCAGGGCCTGCGCGCGGGCGAGACCGAGCTGGCGCTGGCCGGCGGCGTGTTCGTGCAGTCGACGCCGGGCTTCTACCTGGCCGCCAATCCGGCCGGCATGCTGTCGGCCACCGGCCGCTGCCACGCCTTCGACGAGAGCGCCGACGGCTTCGTGCCCGGCGAGGGCGTGGGCGCGATCCTGCTCAAGCGGCTCAGCGACGCGATCGCCGATGGCGACCAGATCCACGGCGTGATCTGCGGCAGCGCGATCAACCAGGACGGCCGCAGCAACGGCATCACCGCGCCCAGCGCGCGCTCGCAGGAGCGGCTGGAGCGCCAGGTCTACGATCGCTACGCGGTCCATCCCGAGACGCTGCAGATGATCGAGGCGCACGGCACCGGCACCAAGCTCGGCGACCCGATCGAATACCGCGCGCTGAGCCAGGCCTTCGGCCATTACACGCAGCGCGAGGGCTTCTGCGCGCTCGGCTCGGTCAAGACCAACATCGGCCACCTGGCCAATGCGGCCGGCATCGCGGGCATCCTGAAGATCCTGCTGGCCCTGCGCCATCGCCAGCTGCCGCCCTCGCTGCATTTCCGCAAGGGCAATCCGGCGATCGCCTTCGAGGGCAGCCCGTTCTACGTCAACACCGAGCTGCGCCCCTGGCCGGCCGGGGAGCGCGCGGCGCGGCGCGGCGCGGTCAGCTCGTTCGGCTTCAGCGGTACCAACGCGCACATGGTGATCGAGGAAGCGCCGGCGCCGCTTGCCGCGCGTGCGGCGCGGCGCAGGCTGGAACTGGTGGCGCTGTCGGCACGTACCGCCGGGCAGCTGCGCGAGCAAGCGGGCAGGCTGCTGGCCTATTGCCGGGCGCAGCCGCAAGCCAGCCTCGGCGATCTCGCCCATACCCTGCTGTGCGGACGCGAGCATCGCGGCCATCGGCTGGCGGCGGTGGTGCGCGACCTGGCCGAGTTGAGCCGGGTGCTGGGCGCCTGGCTGGAGCATGGCGACGGCAGCCGGCTGCAATTGGGCGAACTCGACGAGGGCGGCGTGCGCGAGCAGCTCGAGCAGCGCCGCCTGGGGCAGGCCGCCATCGAGGCGGTGCGCGAGGGCCGGGTGGAGCGGCTCTCGAGCGTGGCCGAGCTGTTCGCGCAAGGCTACAAGCTCGACTACGCCGGCTTGTTCGGCCCGGGGTATCGGCGCCTCGCGCTGCCGACCTATCCCTTCGCGCAGGAGCGGTATTGGGTCGACGATTCGCTGCAACGCGCGGCGGTGCCGTCAACGCCGGCCGCGCCGGTGATGCCTGCGTCGACGCCCGCACCGGCGCTGGCGGCCGCGCCTGTCGCTGCGGAAGCCGCGGCGGCGCGGACCACGGTGGTCCCCGACAAGGCGATGCACGAAGCCAGCGTGGCCTACCTGAAGCAACTGGTGGCCGCCACGCTGCGCGTCTCGCCGGCGGAAATCAGCGCGCACGAGCCGCTGGAGCGCTACGGCATCGATTCGATCCTGGTGGTGCAGCTCACCGACAGCCTGCGCCAGCATTTCGACAGCGTTGGCAGCACCTTGCTGTTCGAGGTGCAGACCGTCGACGCGCTGGCCGAGCGCCTGCTCGCCACTGAGGCGCCGGCCCTGGCGCGGCAACTGGGCATGGAGGCCGCCGCGCCGGCCATCGAGGCACCTGCGCCGGCCACGCCGCCACCGGCGCCCTCGCCGGCATCGGAGCCGGTATCGAAACCGCAGCCGCAGCCCACGCCCTCGCAACCGGCTGCCGCCTCGGCCGAGGCGAGCCACCCCGCAGCCCGCAGCGACGTCGCCGTGATCGGCCTGAGCGGCCGTTACCCGAAGGCGGCGGACCTGGGCGAGTTCTGGCAGAACCTGCGCGCCGGGCGCGACTGCATCGACGAGGTGCCGGCCCAGCGCTGGGACTGGCGCGAGCACTTCGACACCGAGCGCGGCCGGGACGGGCGCAGCTACAGCCGCTGGGGCGGCTTCATCGACGGCGTCGACCAGTTCGACCCGCGTTTCTTCCGCATCCCGCCCAGCGAGGCCGAGTACATCGATCCGCAGGAACGCCTGTTCCTGCAAACCGCCTGGCTGGCCATCGAGGATGCCGGCTACACGCCCGCGACGCTGAGCCGTGACCAGCGCGTCGGCGTGTTCGTGGGCGCGGCCAACAGCACCTACACCTTGCTGCCCAGCCACTGGTCGATCGCCAACCGCGTGTCCTTCGCGCTCGATTTCCACGGGCCGAGCCTGGCCGTCAACAGCGCCTGTTCCTCCTCGCTGACGGCCCTGCACCTGGCGCTCGACAGCCTGGCCCACGGCAGCAGCGAGGTGGCCCTGGTGGGCGGCGTGAGCCTGGTGCTGCACCCGGCGCATTTCAACCGGCTCTCGGCGCTGGGGATGCTGTCGAGCGACGCGCACAGCCGGGCGCTCGGCGAGCATGCCGACGGCTTCGTCGATGGCGAGGGCGTGGGCGCGCTGCTGCTCAAGCCCTTGCAGCGCGCGATCGAGGACGGCGACCAGATCTACGGCGTGATCAAGGGCAGCATGGTCAACGCCGCCGGCAAGACCCGCAGCTTCGCGGTGCCCGATGCCGCCGCGCAGGCTCGCCTGGTGAGCGAGGCGCTGGCGCGCGCGGGCGTGACGGCCGACACTATCGGCTACCTGGAGGCACACAGCAACGGCGGCGAGCTCGGCGATCTCACCGAGATGCAGGGGCTGGCCGAGGCCTTCGCCGGCACGGCCGAGCGCGGCCACCGCTGCGCGATCGGCTCGGTGAAATCGAACATCGGCTATTGCGAGAGCGCGGCGGGCATCGCCGGCCTGACCAAGGTGCTGTTGCAACTGCGGCACGGCGAGCTGGTGCCGACCCTGCATGCGCGACGCGCCAATCCGAAGATCGATTTCGCCGCCACACCCTTCGTGCTGCAGCAGGAACTGAGCGCCTGGCCGCGTCCGGCCGGCCATCCGCGCCGCGCCGGCGTGTCCGCCTTCGGGGTGGGCGGCGCCTACGCGCACGTGATCGTCGAGGAGTATCTCGCGCCGGTCGCGGCGCGCCCCGAGGTGCCGGGCCAGGCCTTGCCGATCGGGCTGTCGGCGGCCAATGCCGAGCGCCTGCGCGTGGTGGCTGGGCGTCTGGCCGGCTTCCTGGAAAGCGAGGCCGGCCGCGAGGTGGCGCTGGCCGATCTCGCCTACACGCTGCAGGTGGGCCGCGAGCCGCTCGCCGAGCGGCTGGGCTTCGTCGCCGATTCGGTGGCGCAGGTGCGCGAGGTATTGCGCGCCTTTTCCGAGGAGCGCGAGACGCCGCTGCCGCTGGTGCGCGCGAGCCTGGGCCGCGGCCGCGACGGCTGGGCGCTGTTCGCCGACGACGAGGATTTCGAGCGCACCGTCGAGCAGTGGATCGCCTGCGAGAAACACGCCTCGCTGCTCGACCTGTGGGGCCGCGGTTATCCGCTCAACTGGCGGCGCCTGCACGTCGCGCGACGGCCGCGCCGCATCGGCCTGCCGGGTTACCCCTTCGCCGAGGAAAGCTACTGGGCCCCCGAGTCGCTGCGCTACGCCGGCGTGCTCGAGGACGAAGACGATTTCGACGCCACGCCTTTCGAGCCGGCCCAGCCGGTGGGAGAACAGTCTTGAAGCGCAACCTCAACCTCAACCACGACTTCGATGCCACGCCGCCCTCGCGCGACGCGGGCCGGCAACCCCAAGTCGATGCCGGCGGCCACGCGCGAGCGCTCGGCCATGTGGATACGGCCATCATCGGCATCAGCGCCCGCTACCCCATGGCGGGCGACTGGCGGCAATTCTGGGAGAACCTGCGCGCCGGGCGTGACTGCATCGGCGAGATCCCGCCCGAGCGCTGGGACTGGCGCGCCCATCACGACAGCGCGCGCGGCACGCCGGGGCGCAGCTACACGCGCTGGGGCGGCTTCCTCGACGGAATCGACCGCTTCGATCCGCGCTTCTTCCGCATCGCGCCCGGCGAGGCCGAGCATCTTGACCCGCAGGAGCGCCTTTTCCTGGAAAGCGCCTACCTGCTGATCGAGGATGCCGGCTACACCCCCGCCAACCTCAGCGCGAGCCGCCGCGTGGCGGTGTTCGTGGGCGCCATGAACAGCAGCTACTCGCTGCTGGCCAGCCAGTGGACGCTGGCCAACCGCGTGTCCCACGTGCTCGATTTCCACGGCCCGAGCCTGGTGGTCAACAGCGCTTGCTCGTCCTCGCTGAGCGCGATCCACCTGGCGCTGGAGAGCCTGGCCACCGGCACCAGCGAGGTGGCGATCGCCGGCGGCGTGAACCTGATCATGCATCCGGCGCACTACGCGCGGCTGGCCTCGGTCGGCATGCTGTCGGCCGGCCCGCATTGCCGCGCCTTCGGCGCCGGCGCGGACGGCTTCGTCGACGGCGAGGGCGTGGGCGCGGTGCTGCTCAAGCCGCTGTCGCGCGCGATCGAGGACGGCGACCAGATCTACGGCGTGATCAAGGGCAGCGCGCTCAACGCCGGCGGCCGGACCCACGGCTACACGGTGCCCAGCCCGCTGGCGCAGGGCCGCCTGGTGGCCGAGGCGATCGAGCGCGCCGGTTTCGCGCCGCGCAGCATCGGCTGCGTGGAGGCGCACGGCACCGGCACCGAGCTGGGCGACCCGATCGAGGTGCGCGGCCTGGCCGAGGCCTTCGGCGCGACCGCCGGCGCGGCACCCTGGTGCGCGCTGGGCTCGGTCAAGTCGAACATCGGCCACAGCGAGGGCGTGGCCGGCATCGCCGGCCTGACCAAGCTGCTGCTGCAGATGCGCCATGGCCAGTTGGTGCCCAGCCTGCATGCCGACACGCTCAATCCTCGCATCGATTTCAGCGGCACGCCGTTCGCCGTGCAGCGCGAGCTGGCGCCCTGGCCGCGCCCGGCCGGCCATCCGCGTCGCGCGGGCGTGTCCTCGTTCGGCGCGGGCGGCGCGAATGCGCACCTGCTGGTCGAGGAATACGTGGCGCCGCTCGCGGCTCGGCGCGCCGATGCGCTCTCGCCCGCGCTGATCGTGCTGTCGGCCGCGAACCCCGATCGCCTGCGCGCGGTGGCGCAGCGGTTGGCCGATTTCCTCGACGGCGAATTCGGCCACGGCATCACGCTGGCCGAGCTGGCCTACACGCTGCAGGTGGGCCGCGAGGCGCTGGCCGAGCGGCTTGGTTTCGTCGCCGACTCGCTGGCCCAGGTGCGTGCCTGCCTGGCGGCCTTCCTGCAGGACCGCGAGGCCGATCACCCCTTGCTGCGCACCAGCGTCGGGCGCGGCCGCGATGGCCGGTCCGCCATGCTGGACGACGAGGGCTTCGCGCAAACCCTGCGCGGCTGGGTCGAGCGCGGCAAGCACGAGCTGCTGCTGAAGCTGTGGGGGCAGGGCGAGCCGCTGGACTGGTCGCTGCTGTATCGCGGGGCGCGGCCGCGCCGCGTGAGCCTGCCCGGCTATCCGTTCGCGGGCGAGCGTTACTGGGCACCTGCCGCCGTGCGTTATGCCGGCGTCGCGCGCAGCCGCCGCGCGCGGCCTGCGGCCGATCCTCATCTGCTGCTGTGCCGGCCGGCCTGGCGCGAGGCACCGGTGCCGGCGGCGGCCCGGCGCGAGCTGCTGCGGCGCGAACTCTGGCTGCTCGGCAGCCTGGCCGCACTCGACGATGCCGCCTTGCCGGCGCTGCCGATTGAGCGTTTCCACAGCGACGAGGCCGAGCCGGTACGGCGCTGCGCCGACCTGTATGGCCAGCTCCATGCGCGCCTGCGCGAGCGGCTGCGGGACAAGCCGAGCGAGTCGGTGCTGCTGCAGGTGGCGATCCTCGGGCGCGACGACGAGCTCCTGCTGTCGGGGCTGTCCGGCATGCTGCGCAGCCTCGGCCAGGAAAGCCGCAGGCTGCATGGGCAGTTGCTGATGATGGAGGGCGGCGAGGATCGCGCCACCTGGCAGGCGCGGCTCGACGAGAACGCCGCGCGGCCCCGCGATGACTGGGTGCGCTACCGCCAGGGGCGCCGCGAGGCCTGGGCACTCCAGGAGTTGCCGCTGGCCGCAGGCGAACCGGCCCTGCCATGGCGCGCGCAGGGCGTCTATCTGCTGAGCGGCGGCGCGGGCGGGCTGGGGCTGCTGTTCGCCGAGGAAATCGCCCGCCGCGCCGAGGGCGCCACCGTGATCCTGGCCAGCCGCGCCGCGCCCGACGAGGCGCGTCGCGCGCGGCTGGCCGCGCTCGGGCAGCAGGGCCTAGCGATCCGGCACGCGGTGCTGGACATCACCGATGCGGCTGCGGTGCAGGCGCTGGTGGACCAGATCGTGGCCGCCCACGGCCGCCTCGACGGCGTGCTGCACCTGGCCGGCGTGCTGCGCGACGGCTATCTGCTCGACAAGCAGCGCGACAGCGTCGAGCAGGTGCTGGCACCCAAGCTGCTGGGCGCGCTGCACCTGGACCTGGCCACCCGCGCGCTGCCGATCGACTGCTTCGTGCTGTTCTCCTCGGCGGCGGCGCTGTTCGGCAATGCCGGCCAGGCTGACTATGCCGGCGCCAACGGTTTCCTCGATGCCTTCGCCGCCTATCGCCAGGCACGGGGGCGGCCGGGCCGCTCGCTGTCGGTGAACTGGCCGCTGTGGGCCGAGGGCGGCATGAGCATGGACACCGCCACCGAGCAGTCGCTGACCGCTGGCACCGGCATCCGGGCGATGCAGGCCGCCACCGGTTGCCGGGCGCTGGCCCATGCGCTGGCCGGCGAATTCACGCAGGTGCTGGCCCTGGAAGGCGAGCCGGCGCGCATGCGCGCGACCTTGCTCGAGGCGGGGGCGCCGTCGAACCTTGCCGCCGCCGATGCGGCGTCGCCGGCAGCCGACCTGCCGGGCCAGGTGCGCGCGCTGGTGGCGGCCCTGCTCAACAAGGTCGAGCCCGAGGAGATCGAAGCAGGGCAGGACATCGGCGACTACGGCCTGGATTCGATCGGTTTCACCCATCTCGCCAACCAGTTGAACCAGCGCTTCGGCAGCGCGGTGCGGCCGACCGATTTCATGGAGCTGGAGACGGCCAGCGTCGAGCGCATCGCGCGCCTGCTGCAGCAGCAATTGGCGGCCGCCGAGGCGAGCGGCGCGCCGGCGCGAGCGGCGGCGCCCGAGTCCGGTGCGCCGTCGGTGGCACCGGCCACGCGGCGCGGCCCCGGTTCGGGCACGGCGCCCGCGACGCGCGAGGCCGGCGCCGCGCATCCCGACGAGCGCCTGCGGGCGCAGGTGCGCGAGGCCGTGGCGGCCCTGCTCAAGGTGGAGATCGAGGAAGTCGAGCTGGATCTCGACATCAGCGACTACGGCGTCGATTCGATCGGCTTCACGCACCTGGCCAACTGCCTCAACGAACAACACGGCACCCGCTTGCGGGCCACCGATTTTCTCGAACTGGAGCAGGTCAGCGTGATCCGCATCGCGCGCCTGCTGCGGGAGGACCCGGGCTCGCACGCGCTGCTCGACGCGGCCGGGGCGGAGGCCTCGCTGGCCGCCGCCGAGGGGCGCTGAGCCCTGCCGCCGTCATCCCGATCACAAGCTGAGTGGAGGATTTTTGATGAGCGTTTACATGTTTCCGGGTCAGGGTTCCCAAGCCAAAGGCATGGGCGCCGACCTGTTCGCCTCTTTCCCGGAGCTGACCGAGACGGCCGATCGCATCCTCGGCTACTCGATCCGCGAACTGTGCCTGGAAGACCCGCAACGGCAATTGGGCCAGACGCGCTACACGCAGCCGGCGCTGTACGTGGTCAATGCGCTGTCCTATCGCCGGCGCCTGCATGAGCACGGCGCGCCCGCCTACGTGCTGGGCCACAGCCTGGGCGAATACAACGCGCTGGAGGCGGCCGGCGTGATCGGCTTCGAGGACGGCTTGCGCCTGGTGCGCAAGCGCGGCGAGCTGATGAGCGAGGTCCCGCCCGGCGCGATGGCCGCCGTGATCGGCCCCGGCGAGGCGGCCATCGGCGCGCTGCTGGCCAGGCACGGCCTGGAGGCGATCGACATCGCCAATCTCAACGGCCCGAGCCAGACCATCATTTCCGGGCTGAAGGAGGACATCGTGCGCGCCGCGCCGCTGTTCGAGGCCGAGCAGGCGCGTTTCGTGCCGCTCAATACCAGCGGCGCCTTCCACTCGCGCTACATGGCCGCAGCCCGCCAGGCCTTCGCCGCCTACCTGGGCGAGTTCCGTTTCAACAAGCCGCGCATCCCGGTGATCTCGAACGTCGAGGCCCAGCCCTATGCGCTGGAGCGCACCGCCGAGCTGCTGGCCGCGCAGATCACGCGGCCGGTGCAGTGGACCCGCTCGGTTCACTACCTGCTGGCGCTGGGGCAGAGCGAATTCCTCGAACTCGGGCCGGGACAGGTGCTGACGCGGCTGCTGGTCGACATCAGGAAGCATGCGCCGGCGGTTGCGTCGGCCCCGGCACCGGCCGCCACGGCGGCCGCCAGCGCTGCGCCCCCGGCGAGCGCCTACGACCGCGAGCGCGAACTGAGCCAGCTGCAGCAGCGCATCGACGACTGGAACCGCCGCTACCCGGTCGGCACGCGCGTGCAGGTGGACAGCTACCAGCAGCAGCTCGTCACGCGCACCCCGGCGATGTCGCTGTTCGGACATCGCGCGGCGATCTACCTGGAAGGCCACAACGGCTACTTCGAACTGGCCGACGTGCATCCGCTCCACGGAGCCTCGGCATGAACGCGATCCCGAAAGACTACGCGGCACCCAGCATCAGCATCGAGCGGCTCGGCTCGGCGGCCTTCAAGCAGGACCACGGCCTGCGCTACCCGTATGTGGCCGGCTCGATGGTGAAGGGCATCGCCTCGGCCGCGATGGTGATCAACATGGGCCGCGCGGGTTTCCTCGGCTACTTCGGCACTGGGGCGCTGGACGCGGCCTCGATCGAGCGCGCCATCCTCGAGATCCAGGCCGCGCTCGGCGACGGGCAGCCCTACGGCATGAACCTGCTGAGCAACGCCTCCACGCCGCAGGCCGAGATGGACACGGTGGACCTGTTCCTCAAGCACGGCGTGCGCCGCGTGGAGGCTTCCGCCTACATGCAGATCACCGCGCCGCTGGTGAAGTACCGCGCCAGCGGCCTGTGGCGCGACGCGCAAGGCGCGGTGGTGGCGCGCAACCTGATCCTGGCCAAGCTCTCGCGCCCCGAGGTGGCCGCGCTGTTCCTGAGCCCGCCGCCGGACAAGCTGCTGGCCGAGCTGGTGGCCGGCGGCGCGATCACAGCCGATGAGGCCGAACTGGCCCGGCGCCTTCCGATGGCCGACGACCTCTGCGTGGAAGCCGATTCGGGCGGCCACACCGACATGGGCGTGCTGTCCGCGCTGCTGCCCAGCATCGTGCGCCTGCGCGACGAGATGGTGGCGCGCCATGGCTACGCGAGGAGCGTGAGGGTGGGCGGCGCGGGCGGCATCGGCACGCCGGAGGCGGCGGCCACCGCCTTCATCCTCGGTGCCGATTTCATCCTCACCGGCTCGATCAACCAGTGCACGGTGGAGGCCGGCACCAGCGAGGCGGCCAAGGACTTGCTGCAGCAGGTCAACGTGCAGGACATGGACTACTGCCCCTCGGGCAGCCTGTTCGAGCTCGGCGCCAAGACCCAGGTGCTGAAGAAGGGCGTGTTCTTCCCGGCCCGCGCCAACAAGCTCTACGAGCTGTGGAAGAACCACGCGTCCTGGGAGGAGATCGACGCGAAGACGCGCGAGCAGATCCAGGACAAGTACTTCATGCGCAGCTTCGAGTCGGTCTACGAGGAAACGCGTGCGTATTTCCTGCGCGCCGCGCCCGGCGAGATCGAGAAGGCCGAGAAGAACCCCAAGCACAAGCTGGCCCTGGTGTTCCGCTGGTACTTCGTGCACACCATGCGCCTCGCGATGAGCGGCGCCAGCCAGCAGAAGGTGGACTACCAGATTCACTGCGGGCCGGCGATGGGTGCCTTCAACCAGTGGGTCAAGGGCACCGAGCTGGAGGACTGGCGCAATCGCCGCGTCGCCGAGATCGCGCACCGGCTGCTGGAGGGGACCGTGCAATGGCTCAACCGCAGTTTCCTGACGATGAGCGGCTGAGGCGCGCCGCGCGCCAAGCCAGAGAAAGCGGCGGACGCCACGCGCGGCCGCCCGATGCATGTGACTCATCTGCTTTATCTGCCTGATTTGCCCGGCGGCTGCCGTGTTCGCCGCCCTTGCCCGTTGAAGCTAGGAGAATGCAGTGCTCGAATTGACCAAGCGCTTGGCCGATGCCGTTGTCTCGATCTCGTTGCTCGAAGCCTGCCGCGCGAGCGGATTGGGCGCCTTGCTGAAGGCGCGAGCGGACGTGCCGTCGCGAGCCGCGCAACTGACGCAGCTGGCGACGCGATGCGGCATCGACGAAGCGCTGCTGGACGCCGCCTTGCAGGCCTTGCGCGAGGCCGGCTGGATCGACTCGATCGAGGACGGACGGCTGGTGCCGAGCGCCGCGTTCGAGCGGGCCGAACTGTGGAGCGAGGCCGTCGTGGCCGCGCGCGATACCGACCTGGCTGCGGTCTTGCGCGGTCGGGACGGCGGGCCCTTGCAGCACCGGCTCGATCAGGGCGCGGCGGCCAGGGAGCGCCTGGGCGCGCTTCAGGGCGGGGCCGAAGCCGAGGCGCTCGATGCGGCCTGGATGGCGCCGCTGCTGTTCGCGTTGGCCCGCCTCGACGAGGCGGCCAGCCTGCGGGGCCGGGACTGCGAGTCGCTGTCGCCGGCCAATGCGGCGCTGCTGCGCGCCGAGTTCCTGCGCCGCAGCTGGGGTCTCGACGATGCGGCGGGGCTGCGCCTGAGCGAGCCGGGTCGGCAGGCGCTGCGGCAGGCGGCTGCGATGGGGCCCTTGCTGTTCCTGGCGCCGCGCGCCGCAGCCGACGCCGGGCCGCTGGCCTCGGCCGTCGCGCTGCATCGGGCCCATCGGCGCTGGCTGCATGCGCTGGACGAGGCGTGCGCCGACGCCGGCATCGGCAGCGGCGCGGATGAGGCCTGGCCGACCCGTGCCCATGTGATGGCGGCCGCAGCGATCGGCTGCCTGCCCGAGCGGCCCGGCCCCTCGCGGCCAGCGGTGGAGCCCGGCCCGGCGCGCTTCGCGCTGCATCAATGGACGGCGCGTCCCTATCGGGTCCGGCATCCCGTGCTGGACGACCTCGCGATCCTGCGCGAGCTGGACCTGGCCAGCTGGCCCGAAGGCCTGGCCGTGCCCGAAAGCGAGCTGCGCCGCCGCATCGAGCAGTTCCCGCAAGGCCAGTTGCTGATCGAGCAGGACGGGCAGGTGATCGCCTCCCTCTACACGCAGCGCATCGATACGCTCGAGCAGTTGCGGCACACGCCGTATGCGCGCTTCGCCGAGATCCATCGTCCGCAAGGCGCGCTGGCGCACCTGATGGGGATCTGCGTGGCGCCCGATCGGCAGGGGCACGGGCTGGCCGATCAACTGATCGACTTCGGGCTGGTGTACCTGGCGAGCTGCGAGGGCATCGACAGCGTCGCCGCAGTGACGCGCTGCCACGAATACGGCCGCGCCGAAGGCGACTGCTCGCTCGACGACTACATCCGGCAACGCGACGACGCGGGCCGCTATCGCGAGCCGATGCTGCAATTCCACGCCTCGCACGGCGCGACCATCCACCAGGTGGTGCCGGGCTTCCGCCCAGAGGATCGGGCCAACCACGGCACCGGCGTGCTGATCGAATATGCGCGTTATCGCCGGGCCGCCGAGGCCGCCACGGTCACCGCGCCCGCCGGCGCTCCGGTACGACCGGGCCGGGCCGCGTCCGCCGTGGAAGTGGCCGAGGCCGTGCGCGCCAGCATCCTGGAGGTGCTCGGCGAGACGCGCGCGACGGCCTATGGCCCGCAAGTGCCCCTGATGGAAATGGGCTTCAGCTCCTTCCACCTGCAGGAGCTGCGGCGCAGCCTGGGCGAGCGCGTGGGCCTGCAGCTCGAGGCGACCTTCTTCTTCCAGTACGGCACGCCGGCGGCGATCGTCGATCATCTGCGCGAGCAACTGGCCCCGGCCGGCGTCGAGCCGGACGAGGTCCTGCAGCCGGCGGCTGCGGAAGCCGCGCGCCCGTCGGCGGCCGCCGCCGACGATATCGACGCCCCCGAGCGCATCGCCGTGATCGGCGTGGCCTGCCGCTTTCCCGGCGGGGTGGGCAATCCCGAGCAGTTCTGGCACCTGCTGGAAAACGGCGTCGATGCGATCGGCGAGCGCGGCCCCGGCGTGCAGCCGGCGGCGGGCTCGACGCGCCGCAGCGGTTTCATCGACGACGTCGACCGTTTCGACGCCGGCTTCTTCCGCATCTCGCCGCGCGAGGCCGAATTGGTCGACCCGCAGCATCGCCTGTTGCTGGAAGTGGTGTGGGAAGCGCTGGAGCAGGCCGGCATCGCGCCGGGGCGGCTGGCCGGTAGCGACACCGGCGTGTTCGTCGGCGTGATGGGCCACGACTACGAGCGCCTGCTGCGCCAGCAAGGCAGCGCGCAGCCGATCGATCCGTATTTCGCCACCGGCAACGCCAATTCGATCGCGGCCGGGCGCATCGCCTACTACTACGACTGGCACGGCCCGACGCTGGCGGTGGATACCGCCTGCAGCTCCTCCCTGGTGGCCACCCACCTGGCCTGCGAAAGCCTGCTGGCCGGCGAATGCGGCCTGGCCCTGGCCGGCGGCGTCAACCTGCTGCTGCACGAGGACATGTTCGCCGCCTTCGAGCAGGCCGGCATGTTGTCGCCCGAGGCGCGCTGCAAGACCTTCGACGCCTCGGCCGACGGCTACGTGCGTGGCGAGGGCTGCGCGGTGCTGGTGCTCAAGCGCCTGTCGGAGGCGCGCCGCGACGGCGATCCGGTGTGGGCGGTGATCCGCAGCAGCGCGATCAACCAGGACGGCGCCAGCGCCGGCCTCACCGTGCCGAACCAGAAGGCCCAGCAGGCGGTGATCGAGGCCGCGCTGCGCAAGGGCGGGGTGGCGCCGCATGCGCTGCGCTACCTGGAAGCCCATGGCACCGGCACGCGGCTGGGCGACCCGATCGAGGTGCTGGCCGCGTCCGCCGCGCTCGGCGCGGGGCGCTCGGCCGGGCAGCCCCTGCTGCTGGGTTCGGTGAAGACCAATATCGGGCACCTGGAGGCCGCCGCCGGCGTGGCGGGGCTGATCAAGGTGATGCTGTCGATGCGTCACGGCTTGATTCCGCCGCATCTGCATCTGCGGCAACTCAATCCGCATCTCGACTGGGCCGAGCTGCCGGTCGAGGTGGTCGGCACGGCGCGGGCCTGGCCGGCGGGGCCGAAGCTGGCCGGTGTCAGCAGCTTCGGCTTCAGCGGCACCAATGCGCACGTGGTGCTGGAGGAATACCTTGCCGAGCCCGCCGGTGCGGTGCCGGTGCCGGCGGCGCGGTCGGGCGCCTTGCTGCTGTTGTCGGCCAAGCGTGCGGAACTGCTGCAGGACCAGGCGCGGCAACTGCACGAGGCGCTCGGCGCGCTGGGCGAGGCGGACCTGCCGGATGTCGCCTATACCTTGCAGGTGGGGCGCGACGCGATGGAATATCGCCTGGCCCTGGCCGGCGACAGCCTGGCGGAGCTGCGCCAGGCGCTGGCGCGCTTCCTGGCCGGCGAGGCCGGCATTCGCCAGCTTTGGCAGGGGCGAGCCGGGCAGCGAGGCGAACTGCTCGGCGGCTTCGTGCTCGACGAGGCCTTCAATGCCTCGATCGCCACCAGCCTGGCCGGCTGGTTCGTGCGCGGCGAGCTCGGCAAGCTCGCCGAGCTGTGGGTGCAGGGCATGGACATCGACTGGCGTGGCCTGCACGGCGCGAACCCGCCGCGCCGCATCGGCCTGCCGACCTATCCCTTCGTGAAGGAGCGCCACTGGCTGCCGCAGGCGGCCGCGCAAGCCGCTGCGGATTCGGGCGGCGCGCCGCTGCATCCGCTGGTGCATCGGAACACCTCCGACCTGGCCGAGCAGCGCTACAGCAGCCGGCTGGACAAGCACGCCTTCTACCTGCGCGATCACGTGGTGCAGGGCCGGCACGTGCTGCCCGGCGTGGCCCAGCTGGAATGGGCGCGCGCCGCGATGGCGCTGGCCCTCGGCGAGACACCGGCCGCCTTGCGCCTGGAGCAGGTGAGCTGGGTGCAGGCGCTGACGGTGGAGCAGCCGCTGGAGGTGCATATCGGCATCGATGCCGAGGAAGGTGGCCGGCTCGCTTACGAGATCTACTGCGGCGCGGGCGACGATGCCGAGCTCTACAGCCAGGGCTGGGGGCTGGCCGGCACCGGCAGCGAGGCGCCCAGCCTGGACCTGGCCGCCTTGCGGGCGCAATGCACGCGGCAGATGGACGGCCCGGCCTGCTACGCGCGTTTCGCGCGCATGGGCCTGGCCTATGGGCCGGCCTTCCAGGTGCTGACCGAGCTGCGCGTGGGCGAGGCGGTGGCGATCGGCCGGCTGCAGGCGCCGGCGGGCATCGAGCTGGACGATTACCGCTGGTCGCCCAGCCTGCTCGACGGCGCCTTGCAGGCCAGCTACGGCCTAGTCGACGAGACCGCCGGCCTGCAACTGCCGTTCGCGGTGGAAAGCGTGGAGCAATGGCATGCGCTGCCCGAAGCGGCGCTGGTGGTGGTGCAGCGCGCCGCCGGCGACAGCGGGGCACTGCGCAAGCTCGATATCTCGATCGTCGACGAAAGCGACCGCGTGGCGCTGCGCCTGGCCGGTTTCAGCACGCGCGCGGTGCAAGCTGCCGCGCCGGCGGGCAGCCTGCTGATGGCGCCGCGCTGGCAGGCACGGCCGGTTGGCGAGGACCGACCCGAGTCGGGCTATCGGACGCATCGCGTGGTGCTGTGCGAGGTGACTGACGACGGGCTCGATGCGGCGCTGCCGATGGCGAGCTCGGTGCATTGGCAGGCGCCGGGCAGCCTGGCCGAACGTTATGCGCGCTACGCCGGGCAATTGCTCGGCGAGTTGCAGGCGCTGGCGGCCGGCCAGCCGGCGGAGCCGGTGCTGTTGCAACTGGTGGTGCCCGCGCAAGGCGAGGCCGAGGTATTGCAGGGCCTGGCCGGCCTGCTGCGCACGGCGCAGCAGGAATACCCCTGGCTGCACAGCCAGGTGATCGCCTTGCCGGCCGATGCCGCGCTGGCCGAGTGCCTGGTGCGCGAGGCCCGGGCGCCGGCGCCGCGCGTGCGCTATCTGGCGGGCACGCGCGAGGTGATGGATTTCGTGGAAGTGGCGCCGGCCGCCTCGGCCATGCCCTGGCGCGAGGGCGGCGTGTACTGGATCACCGGCGGCCTGGGCGGCCTGGGCCTGCTGTTCGCCGCGCATATCGCGCGCCAGGTGCAGGCACCGGTGCTGGCGCTGAGCGGCCGGCGCAAGCCGGATGCGGCCGATGAAGCCCGGTTGAGCGAATTGCGCTCGCTGGGTGCGAACGTGGAATATCACGCGCTCGATATTGCCGACGCAGTCGCGACATCCACCCTGGCGCGAGACATCGTCGCGCGTCATGGCCGCCTGAACGGCGTGATCCACGGCGCGGGGCTGTTGCACGACGGCCTGCTGCACACCAAGACCCTCGACGAGCTGCAACAGGTGCTGGCACCCAAGGTGGCCGGCATGATGGCACTGGACCAGGCCACCGCAGATATCGAGCTCGACTGGCTGCTGCTGTGCTCGTCGATGACGGCCGTGATCGGCAATACCGGGCAAGGCGACTACGGTGCCGCCAATGCCTATCTCGACGCCTATGCCGCCCACCGTGAGCAACTCGTCGCGCAAGGGCTGCGCCGTGGCCGCACGCTGTCGGTGAGCTGGCCGCTGTGGGCCGAGGGCGGCATGCGCATCGATGCCGAGGGCCAGGCCCACCTGCATCGCGGCACCGGCATGCTGAGCCTGCCGAGCGAGGTCGGCCTGGCGACGCTGGAACAACTGCTGGCCGCGCCGCGCGCGCACAGCCTGCTGCTTTACGGCGACCGCGCGCGCCTGCTGGCCCATGTGCAGGCGCTCCATCGCGCACCGGCGCCGCTCGCGCGCAATGTGCCGGCGCCGTCCACGGCCGCCGTCGGTAACCAGGACGCCTTGCGCGAGGCGGCTCGGCGCTATCTCACGCGCCTGCTGTCCTCGGGCCTGAAGCTGCCGCCGCAACGCATCGACGCGCAGGCGCCGCTGGAGCAATACGGAATCAATTCGATCCTGGTGGTGAGCCTGACGCGCGATCTCGAGGCCAGCTTCGGTCGCCTGCCGGCCACGCTGTTCTTCGAATACCAGAGCATTGCCGCGCTGACCGAGTATTTCCTCGAGCACCACGCGGCCAGTCTCGCCCGGCTCGGCGCCGCGCCGGCCGCCGCCCAGCCGGCGGCGGCAGCCGTTGCTGCGGCGGCGCCGGCCGCTGAAGCGTCGCTCGAGGTGCCGGCCATGCGCCGTCGCCGCCAGCGTCGCGGCCTGCCTGGCCTGGCGCATGCCGCCGCGCCGGCATCGACCACGGCGGGCCCGCTCGATATCGCCATCGTGGGTTTGAGCGGACGTTACCCGCAGGCGCGCAGCGTGGCCGATTACTGGGCCAAGCTGCTGCAGGGCGTCGATTGCGTCACCGAGATCCCCGCCGAGCGCTGGGACTGGCGCAGCCAGTACGATCCGGCCAAGGGCAAGCTGGGCAAGATCTACAGCCGCTGGGGCGGGTTCATCGACGAGGTGGATGCCTTCGATCCGCTGTTCTTCAATATCTCGCCGCGCGAGGCCGAGTTGATCGACCCGCAGGAGCGCTTGTTCCTGCAATGC
Source organism: Burkholderia sp. (assembly GCA_040946965.1). Taxonomy (GTDB): domain Bacteria; phylum Pseudomonadota; class Gammaproteobacteria; order Burkholderiales; family Burkholderiaceae; genus Burkholderia. Next base: position 64,074 of record JAYFRU010000001.1, read on the forward strand.
GCGTATCACGCGATCGAGGATGCCGGTTATACGCGGGCGGGGCTGGCGGCCTCGGCCACGGCGGGCGAGCGTCATGGCCAGGTCGGCGTGTTCGTGGGCGTGATGTACGAGGAATATCAACTCTACGGTGCCCAGGCGCAAGCGCAAGGGCAGGCGCTGAGCCTGTTCGGCAGCGCCTCGTCGATCGCCAACCGGGTGTCCTATCACTGCGATTTCCATGGACCGAGCATCGCGGTGGATACGATGTGCTCGTCGTCGCTGACGGCGATCCACCTGGCTTGCCAGAGCCTGCGCCAGGGCGGCTGCTCGGTGGCGGTCGCCGGCGGCGTGAACGTGAGCGTGCATCCGAACAAGTACCTGATGCTGTCGGATCGGCAATTCATGGCCAGCAATGGCCGCTGCATGAGCTTCGGCGAAGGCGGCGACGGGTATGTGCCGGCCGAAGGCGTGGGCGCGGTGGTGCTCAAGCCGCTGGAGAAGGCGTTGGCCGATGGCGATCACGTCTACGGCGTAATCAAGGGCAGCGCGCTCAATCATGGCGGCAAGACCAATGGCTATACGGTGCCGAATCCGGTGGCGCAGGGGCAGGTGATTGGCCAGGCGCTGGCGGAATCGGGCGTGCCGGCACGGGCGATCAGCTACGTGGAAGCACATGGCACGGGCACCTCGCTGGGCGATCCGATCGAGATCGCGGGCTTGAGCCAGGCTTATGGCGCGAGCACGCAGGACAAGGCGTATTGCGCGATCGGCTCGGCCAAGTCGAACATCGGCCACGCGGAAAGCGCGGCGGGGATGGCGGGCTTGACCAAGGTGCTGCTGCAGATGCAGCACGGTCAATTGGTGAAGAGCCTGCACAGCGAGACGCTGAACCCGAATATCGACTTCAGCCAGACGCCGTTCGTGGTGCAACGCGAGCTGGGCCCGTGGACGCGGCCGGTGCTGGAACTCGACGGCGACCAGCGGGAATATCCGCGCATCGCGGGGCTCTCTTCGTTTGGCGCGGGCGGGGCCAATGCGCATCTGATCGTCTCGGAAGCGCCGGCGTCGAACCGGCACGAGACGGTGTCGCGGCCGAGCCCGGTCGTGGTGGTGCTGTCCGCACGCGACGAGAACATCCTGCGGCGCCAGGCCGAGCAGTTGTTGGCGCATCTGCAATCGCATGCGCCGGATCTCTCCAGCCTGTCCTACACGCTGCAGATTGGTCGCGAGGCGATGGAACATCGGCTGGCGATCGTGGCGGATTCGGCGGAGCAGCTTGGCGCGCGCCTGAGCGCCTACCTGCAAGACGACACGCTGGCCGAGGCGGTGTATCGCGGCGAGCCGCGCCGCAGCCAGGAAGCAATGGCGGTATTCGGCGGCGACGAGGAGTTGCAGGAAGCGGTGGCGAAATGGATCGCGCGCGGCAAGCTGGAGAAGCTGGCCGAGCTGTGGGTGCAAGGCCTGTCGATCCGCTGGGAACAACTGTACGGTCAGGCGCTGCCGCGCCGCGTCAGCCTGCCGACCTATCCCTTCGCCGAGGAGCGCTACTGGATCGACGCCGGCCCGGCGGCGGCCCGCGTGTCGGGCTCGGACATCCTGCATCCGCTGCTGCACCTCAACAGCTCGGACCTGCAAGGCCAGCGCTACACCACCACGCTGGACGCCGAGACGGGCCTGCCGCGCGAGCATCGTCTGCACGGCCTGGCCGTGCTGCCGGCCCTGGCCCAGCTGGAATGGGCGCGAGCCGCCCTGGCGCATGCGCTGGGCGGCGCCGCCGGCTTGTGCCTGGAGGACGTGCAGTGGCTGGCGCCCCTGCAGGTCGACGCGCCCACAGTGCTGCATATCGCCCTGGATTGGGAGGACGAGACGCGCGTCGGCTACGAGATCTATCGCGAGGACGATGAAGTTCGGCAGGTCCATGCCCAGGGCCGGGCCGAACGCCTGGCCGAATCGCCGGCCCTTCGACTCGACCTGCCTGCCTTGCAGGCGCAGTGCACGCGGCAACTCGGCGGCGACGCGGCCTATTCCCGCCTCGCCGAGGCCGGCTGGTCGTACGCCGCCGGCTTCCAGGCGCTGAGCACCCTGCAGTCGGGCGAAGGCCTGGCGATTGCCCACTGGCAACAGACGGCCAGCGCGTCCTGGCAGGTCTACGCGCTCGCGCCGAATCTGCTCGACATCGCCCTGCAGGCTTGCCGCCTGGCCTGGCCGGAACAGGACTGGAGCTGGCCTGCCGCCGCGCGGCAGGTGCGGATGGTCGACAGCCTGCCCGCGCAGGGCGTGGTGGTGGTGCGCCAGCGCGCGGGCCGGCTCGAAGTCGACATCGATTTCGCCGATAGCGAGGGTCGCGTGCTCGCCAGCCTGCAAGGCCTGGAACCGTATCGGCAATCCTCCCTGCAAGCGCCGGCCGATGTCCAGGCGCCGGCCGCGCAGACCTTGCTGCTGGCGCCGCGCTGGACGGCACAGGCCGCGCCCGCCGCGAGCGAGCGCCCGAGCCATGCCGCCCATTGGGTGGTGTTGTGCGAGCTGGACGCGCCGGCCTCCCTGGAAGCCGAGCTGGCACCGGCGCGCTGCCTGCGCTGGCAGGCCAGCGGCAATCCGGCCGAGCGCTATGGCGCGTATGCCGGTCAGGCGCTGGCCTGGCTGCAGGAAATCGTCGTCGGCGCTCCCGTTGGCCAGTTGCTGCTGCAACTGGTGCTGCCGGCCCAGGGCGAGGCGGCCCTGATGCAGGGCCTGGGCGGCATGCTGCGCAGCGCCCGCCTCGAATACCCCTGGCTGCTGATCCAGGTGATCGCCGTGGACAGCGCGCAAGCGCTCGCCGCTCGTTTGATCGCCGAAGCGGCCGCGCCGACCCCGGCGCTGCGTTATGGCGAGGCCGGGCGCGAGGTGCTCGACTTCGCGCTGCTCGCCGCTGACGCCGAGCTTGCCGCCCCGCTGGCCTGGCGCGACGAGGGCGTGTACTGGATCACCGGCGGCCTGGGTGGCCTGGGCAGGCTGTTCGCGGCGGCGATCGCCGCCGAGGTCCGCCGCCCGGTGCTGGTGCTGAGCGCGCGTCGCGCTCCCGACCCGGAACAGACCGCCTTCATCGAGCGGCTGCGCGAGCAGGGCGCGCGCGTCGACTTCCGCGCCATGGATACCGGCGATGCCGCCGCAGCCGAGGCGGTGGCCCGGGCCATCGTCGCCGACCATGGCGGCCTGAACGGCATCATTCACAGTGCCGGCGTGCTGCGCGACAGCCTGCTGGCCAACAAGCGCGACGCCGACCTGCGGCAGGTGCTGAACGCCAAGGTGGGCGGCCTGCTCGCGCTGGACCTGGCGACCCGCGATATCGCGCTGGACTGGTTCCTGCTGTGTTCCTCGGTGAGCAGCGTGCTGGGCAACGCCGGGCAGACCGACTATGCTGCGGCCAACGGCTTCATGGACGCCTACGCGGGCTATCGCCAGGAACTGGTGGCACAGGGCCGGCGTCACGGGCGCAGCGTGTCGCTGAGCTGGCCGCTGTGGGCCGACGGCGGCATGCATATCGATGCGGCCGCCCAGGCGCAGATGCGCCGCGCCACCGGCCTGCAGGCCCTGCCCAGCGAGGCCGGGCTGGCGGCGCTGCACCAGGCGCTGGCCACGCCCGCGTCTCACGTGCTGGTGCTGCACGGCGAGCCGCGGCACCTGCTCGATTACGTCGGCGCCACGCATCGTGCGCCGGAGCGGGCCGAGCCGGCCTCCACGCTGCCTGCGGGGCGCGGCTATCGGCGCGAGCTGAAGGGGCTGGCGCTGGCCGACTGCGTGAGCTGGGACCTGGTGGAGCATACGCACGCGCTGCTGCGCGTGCCTCGCGATGCCGTGGACACGCAGGCCAACCTGATCGACTACGGCTACGACTCGGTATCCCTGACCGCCTTCGCGGCGCGCCTCGGTGAGCATTACGGCATCGCGCTCACGCCGTCGCTGTTCTTCAGCCATCCGACGCTGGCGCAGTTCGCCGCCTACTTGCTGGCCAGCCATGGCGAGGCGCTGGCCGCGTTCTATCGCAGCGAGCCCGAATCCGGGCGCGCGGACGCGGCGCCGCCCGCGCTCGCCGTGGCCGGCATGCCCGCTGCGGCATCCGCGCCGGAGCGTGCCTCGACTCGCCGCCGCCGTGCCCCGCTGGCCGGCGCGGCCGCGAGCACCACCGAGCCGATCGCGATCATCGGCATCAGCGGCCGTTTCCCGGGCGCGCGCTCGGTGGACGAGCTGTGGACGATCCTGCGCGAGGGCCGCGAAGTGCTGCAGTCCGCCGGCGCCGAGCGTTTCGCAGCCTGGCCGCCGGAGCAGCAGCCGGCTTGCGACCGCATCGGCCTGCTGCCCGGCGTGGCCGAATTCGATCCGCTGTTCTTCGAGATCTCGCCGCGCGAGGCCGAAGCCATGGACCCGCGCCAGCGCCTGCTGCTGCAGGAAGCCTGGCGCGCGCTGGAGGATGCCGGTTACGGCGGCAGCCAGTTGCAGCGTCATACCGTGGGCATGTTCGTCGGCGTGGAGCAGGGCGACTACCAGCTGATCGGCAAGGCTGAGGCCGATGTCACCTCGAATCACGACGGCGTGCTGGCCACGCGCCTGGCCTACGCGCTGAACCTGCACGGGCCGGCCATGGCGATCAACACGGCCTGTTCGTCCGGCCTGGTGGCCGCGCACCAGGCCTGCCTGAGCCTGCGTGCCGGCGAATGCGACACGGCGATCGCCGCCGGCGTGAACCTGCTGCTGACGCCGGCCATCGTGCGCTCGATGGAGCAGGCCGGCATGCTGTCGCCGGACGGCCGCTGCCATGCGTTCGATCGACGCGCCAACGGCATGGTGCCGGGCGAGGCGGTGGTGGTCCTGGTGCTCAAGCGGCTCTCGCAGGCCGAGGCGGACGGCGACCCGATCCACGCGGTGATCGTCGGCAGCGGCATCAACTACGACGGCAAGACCAACGGCATCACCGCGCCCAGCGGCGCCGCGCAGACCCGGCTGCTGGCCTCGGTCTACGCGCGCCATCGCATCGATCCCGCCGAGATCGACTACATCGTCACCCACGGCACCGGCACGCCGCTGGGCGATCCGGTGGAAATCAACGCGCTGGCCGATGCCTTCGCGCCGCATGCGAGGGCGCCGCAATCCTGCGCGCTGACCTCGAGCAAGACCAACCTGGGTCATACCCAGGCGGCTTCCGGCCTGGTCAGCCTGGTGGGCCTGGTGCAGGCTATGCGTCACGAGACGATTCCGGCCAGCCTGCATTGCGAGCAGCTCAGCGACCATATTCCCTGGCAGCAGAGCCCGTTCTACGTCAATACCGCCGCGCGGCCCTGGCCGGCGGCGGCCGGCCGCGCGCGGCTGGGCGCCGTGAGCGCGTTCGGCATCAGCGGCACCAATGCGCACCTGGTGCTGCGCAGCCACGCCGCGCCGGCTGCCGCCGGGCGGCGCGCGACGACGCGGCCGCTGCTGCTGGCGGTGTCGGCCAAGAGCGCCGAGGCCTTGCGGCAGCGCGTGCAGGACCTGGTCGAGCGGCTGCAGGCGCGCGAGCACGACGCCGCCGAGCTGGCCGCGATCAGCCATACCCTGCTGAGCGGACGCCAGCACTTCGCGCATCGCTGCGCGGTGGTGGTCCAGGATCGCGAGGAGGCGGTCTATGCCCTGCAGCAGGCGCTGTCGCGGGAAACCCGTGCCAACCTGTTGCGCGGCGTGGTGGGCCGCGAGTTCGTCGCGCAGAAGGCCTTGCTCGACTATGGCGAGGAGTTGATCGGCCGGATCGCGGCCGCGCCGTTGCAGCCGGCCGAGGCGCCAAGCCAGGCGAGCCGGGAGGCGCTGCTCGCGCTGGCCGACATGTATTGCCAGGGTTATGCGCTGAGCTGGCACGGGCTGTTTGGCCAGACGCCGCCGAACCGGGTTCATCTGCCCACCTATCCGTTCGCGCGGGAAACCTACTGGGTGACGCCGGCGGACCCTGCCGAGGCGGTGGCGACGGCGCAACTGCATCCGCTCGTGCATCGCAACACCTCCAATCTGGACGAGCAGCGCTACAGCAGCCGCCTGTCCGGCGACGCCTTCTTCCTGCGTGACCACGTGGTGCAGGGGTGCCGCGTGCTGCCGGGCGTGGCGCAGCTGGAGTGGGCGCGTGCCGCGGCGGCCCTGGCGCTGGGCGGCGACCCGTCGATTCGGCTCGGCCAGGTCGACTGGCTGCAACCGCTGGTGGTGGAGCAGGCGGAGGACTTCCATATCGCCCTGGCGCCGCATAACGACGGGCGCCTGGCCTTCGAGATCTACGGCGGCGCGGGCGAGGATGGCCAAGTCCATGGCCAGGGCTGGGCCGAGGTGGCGAGCCCGGGGCCGGCGCCGCGCCTCGACCTAGACGGCTTGCGCGCGCGCTGCACTCGCGGCCTGACGGGCGAGCAGTGCTACGCGCGCTTCGTCGAGATGGGGCTGAGCTATGGCCCGAGCTTCCAGTCGCTGGCGGGTTTGCGGATGGGCGAGGGTATCGCCGTCGGCGAGCTGCGCTGGCCGGCGGGCGTGGACCAGGCGGCCTATCTGCTGCCGCCCTGCCTGCTGGATGGCGCGCTGCAAAGCTGCATCGGCCTGTATGCCGAGTCCACCGGGCTGATTCTGCCGTTCGCGCTCGAGGCCGTCGAGCAGTGGGGGCCGGTGCCGCAGGCAGCCTATGCCGTGGTGCAGCCCGGCGCTGGCGACAGCGACGCGGTGCGCAAGCTCGATATCCACATCGTCGACGCGCAGGGGCAGGTGGCGGTGCGCCTGAGCGGCCTGAACCTGCGTGCGGCCGCGTCGATATCGGCCGCAGCCGGCACGCTGATGCTGGCACCGCAATGGCGTGTGCAGCCGGTGCCGGTGTCGAGCGCGGCACCGGCTCACGCCGCGCATCGCGTGATCTTCTGCGCGGTGGCGCCGGTCGATCTGCGCGAGGCCTTGCCTGCCGCGTCGAGCGTTCACTGGACGGCCGAGGGCAGCCTCGATGCGCGTTACACGCGTCATGCCGAACAACTCCGTGCCGAACTGCAGGCGCTGGCCGCCAGCCAGCCCAAGGGCCGGCTGTGGCTGCAACTGGTGGTGCCGGCGCAAGGCGAGGACGCGCTGCTGCAGGGCCTGGGCGGCCTGTTGCGCACCGCGCAGCAGGAATATCCCTGGTTGCTCGCGCAGACCATCGCGGTGACGAATACCCGCGAGCTGGCCGCGCGGCTTGCCGCCGAGGCCGGCTCGCCGGCGCCGCGGCTGCGTTTGGGCGAGACGGGCCGCGAGGTCCTGGACTACGCGGAAGTCGTCGCATCCGGGCAGGCTCGGCCTTGGCGCGACGCAGGGGTTTACTGGATCACCGGCGGCCTGGGCGGCCTGGGCCGTCTGTTCGCGGCGCACATCGCGCGTCGGGTGCAGGCGCCGGTGTTGGTGCTGAGCGGTCGGCGCGAACCGGGCGCGGCCGATGAAGCCCGGTTGCGCGAATTGCGCTCGCTGGGCGCGAACGTAGAATATCACGCGCTCGATATCGCCGACTCGGTCGCGACATCGGCCCTGGCGCGAGACATCGTCTCCCGTCATGGCCGCCTGAACGGCGTGATCCATGGCGCGGGCGTGTTGCGCGACGGCCTGCTGCACACCAAGACCATCGACGAGCTGCAACAGGTGCTGGCACCCAAGGTGGCCGGCATGATGGCGCTGGACCAGGCCACCGCAGATATCGAACTCGACTGGCTGCTGCTGTGCGCCTCGGCGGCCGGCGTGCTGGGCAACGTCGGACAGGGCGATTACGCCGCCGCCAACGCCTATATCGACGCCTACGCGGCCTATCGCGACGAACTCGTGGCGCAGGGGCTGCGCCGTGGACGCGCGATCTCGGTGAGCTGGCCGCTGTGGGCCGAAGGCGGGATGCAGGTCGATGAGCGCACGCAGGCGCATCTGCAACGCGGCACCGGCATGCAGGCGTTGCCGAGCGAAGCGGGCCTGGCCGCCGTCGATCAGGCATTGAGCTGGGGCGCCGGCCAGTTGCTGGTGCTGCATGGCGAGCGGGCGCGGTTGCTGGCCCATGTGCACGAGGTTCACGCGGCGCCGGTGCCGGAAGTAGCGGTGGCCGCAGAAGCGGCGGCCGATGTCGTGCCGGAATCCGGCGCGGCCTCGCGCGAATCGGCGCAACGCTTCCTCACGCGCCTGCTCTCGCAGAGCCTGAAGCTGCCGCCGCAACGCATCGACGCGCAAGCACCGCTGGAGCAATACGGGATCAATTCGATCCTGGTGGTGAGCCTGACGCGCGATCTCGAATCCAGCTTCGGGCGTCTGCCGGCCACGCTGTTCTTCGAATACCAGAGCATCGCCGCGCTGACCGAGTATTTCCTCGAGCACCATGCCGCGGCCTTGCACGCGCTGCTGGGACGGCCGCAGGCCGAGGCCGGTGCCGCCTCGCCGGTGCCGGTGTCGAGCGCGTCTGCCGCGCCGCGTCAAGCTACCCGCTCGACGCCCGCGCGCCGCTTCTCGCGCCGGCATGCGCTGGCCTCGATCGCGCCGCGCGAGACGCGGCCGGCGGCGCTCGATATCGCCATCGTGGGTTTGAGCGGACGTTACCCGCAGGCGCGCAGCGTGGCCGATTACTGGGCCAAGCTGCTGCAGGGCGTCGATTGCGTCACCGAGATCCCCGCCGAGCGCTGGGACTGGCGCAGCCAGTACGATCCGGCCAAGGGCAAGCTGGGCAAGATCTACAGCCGCTGGGGCGGGTTCATCGACGAGGTGGATGCCTTCGATCCGCTGTTCTTCAATATCTCGCCGCGCGAGGCCGAGTTGATCGACCCGCAGGAGCGCTTGTTCCTGCAATGCGCGTATCACGCGATCGAGGATGCCGGTTATACGCGGGCGGGGCTGGCGGCCTCGGCCACGGCGGGCGAGCGTCATGGCCAGGTCGGCGTGTTCGTGGGCGTGATGTACGAGGAATATCAACTCTACGGTGCCCAGGCGCAAGCGCAAGGGCAGGCGCTGAGCCTGTTCGGCAGCGCCTCGTCGATCGCCAACCGGGTGTCCTATCACTGCGATTTCCATGGACCGAGCATCGCGGTGGATACGATGTGCTCGTCGTCGCTGACGGCGATCCACCTGGCTTGCCAGAGCCTGCGCCAGGGCGGCTGCTCGGTGGCGGTCGCCGGCGGCGTGAACGTGAGCGTGCATCCGAACAAGTACCTGATGCTGTCGGATCGGCAATTCATGGCCAGCAATGGCCGCTGCATGAGCTTCGGCGAAGGCGGCGACGGGTATGTGCCGGCCGAAGGCGTGGGCGCGGTGGTGCTCAAGCCGCTGGAGAAGGCGTTGGCCGATGGCGATCACGTCTACGGCGTAATCAAGGGCAGCGCGCTCAATCATGGCGGCAAGACCAATGGCTATACGGTGCCGAATCCGGTGGCGCAGGGGCAGGTGATTGGCCAGGCGCTGGCGGAATCGGGCGTGCCGGCACGGGCGATCAGCTACGTGGAAGCACATGGCACGGGCACCTCGCTGGGCGATCCGATCGAGATCGCGGGCTTGAGCCAGGCTTATGGCGCGAGCACGCAGGACAAGGCGTATTGCGCGATCGGCTCGGCCAAGTCGAACATCGGCCACGCGGAAAGCGCGGCGGGGATGGCGGGCTTGACCAAGGTGCTGCTGCAGATGCAGCACGGTCAATTGGTGAAGAGCCTGCACAGCGAGACGCTGAACCCGAATATCGACTTCAGCCAGACGCCGTTCGTGGTGCAACGCGAGCTGGGCCCGTGGACGCGGCCGGTGCTGGAACTCGACGGCGACCAGCGGGAATATCCGCGCATCGCGGGGCTCTCTTCGTTTGGCGCGGGCGGGGCCAATGCGCATCTGATCGTCTCGGAAGCGCCGGCGTCGAACCGGCACGAGACGGTGTCGCGGCCGAGCCCGGTCGTGGTGGTGCTGTCCGCACGCGACGAGAACATCCTGCGGCGCCAGGCCGAGCAGTTGTTGGCGCATCTGCAATCGCATGCGCCGGATCTCTCCAGCCTGTCCTACACGCTGCAGATTGGTCGCGAGGCGATGGAACATCGGCTGGCGATCGTGGCGGATTCGGCGGAGCAGCTTGGCGCGCGCCTGAGCGCCTACCTGCAAGACGACACGCTGGCCGAGGCGGTGTATCGCGGCGAGCCGCGCCGCAGCCAGGAAGCAATGGCGGTATTCGGCGGCGACGAGGAGTTGCAGGAAGCGGTGGCGAAATGGATCGCGCGCGGCAAGCTGGAGAAGCTGGCCGAGCTGTGGGTGCAAGGCCTGTCGATCCGCTGGGAACAACTGTACGGTCAGGCGCTGCCGCGCCGCATCAGCCTGCCGACCTATCCCTTCGCACGCGATCGCTACTGGGCGCCGAACCATCTGCCGTCGATCGACACCTCGTCGGCGCCGGCGGCCGTGCTGCATCCGCTGGTCCACCGCAACACCTCGCACCTGGGCGGCCAGCGCTTCAGCACGCGGCTCGATCCACAATCCTGGCTGCTGCGCGAGCACCAGGTGCAAGGCCGCGGGCTGCTGCCCGGCGCCGCCCAGTTGGAATGGGCGCGTGCGGCGCTAAGCCTGGCGCTGGAAGGCGCCGAGGTGCGCTTGCGGCAGGTCAACTGGCTGCGGCCGCTGCGGGTGGAAGACACTGCGGACCTGCATATCGCCTTGCGCGTGGAAGGCGACGGCCGCATCGGCTACCGGATCTACCGCGAGCAGGATGGCGACACGCTGACCTATAGCCACGGCTGGGCTGAGGCGCTGGGCGAGCAAGTGCCGGCGCCCACGCTGGACCTGGCCGCGCTGCGCGCGCGCTGCACGCGGCATTGGTCGCGCGAGGAGGGCTATGCGCGCTTCCAGGCCATGGGGCTGCACTATGGCGAGAACTTCCAGGTGCTGGCGTCCTGGCAGATCGGCGAGGGCGTGGTGGTGGCCGAACTGCGCGCGCCCGACGCCGCGCGGCTGGCCGGCTACGGCCTGCCGCCCAATCTGCTCGACGGTGCCTTGCAGGCCAGCCTCGGCCTGGCCGGCCAGCAGGCCGGCCTGAGCCTGCCGTTCGCGCTCGAGCTGGTCGAACAATGGGGCCCCGTGCCGAGCCCGGCCTATGTGGTCGCGCAGCGCGCGGCCGGCGACAGCGTGGCCGTGCCCAAACTCGATATCGATATCGTCGACGCCCAAGGGCGGGTTGCCGTGCGGCTCGGCCAATTCAGCCGCCGCCCGGTGGAGGCGGCGCAGGCCGCGGCCGAATCGACCGCGCCGGCCACGGCGAGCGACGCAGGCCAGGAGTGGACCCTCGCCCCGGCATGGGATGTAGCGGATCTCGTGGACGTCGACGCGAGGCAGGCCGGCTGGCCGCTGCCAGGCACCCTGGTGCTGGGCGAGGCGGACTGGATCGAGGCAACCGGCATGCGTCGCCTGGATTGGGCGCCCGAGGACAGCCGCGAACGCCTGATCGAGCGCCTGGGCGAGCAAGGGGAGTTGCAGCAGGTGGTCTGGGCCGTGCCGGGCGCCGAGCCGCGCGCGGCGCTGATGGGCCTGCGCCTGGTCCAGGCCCTGCTGGCGCTGGACTACGGCGCGCGTTCGCTGAAGCTCGCGGTGGTGACGCGGCAGGCCCAGGCGGTCTGGCCGCAGGAGACGGCGGACCCGCGGCAGGCCAGCGTGCACGGCCTGGTTGGCAGTCTCGCCAAGGAATACCCGCATTGGCAGCTCAGCCTGATCGACCTGCCGGCGCAGGCCGCGCCGCATGGCCACGATTGGCTGGCGCAAGCCGCGCAGGCGCTGGATGCGCGCGGCGACGCGCGTGCCTGGCGCGACGGCCGCTGGTATCGGCAGCAGCTCGTGCCTTGCCGCTTGCCGACGGTCCAGGCCTCGGCCTACCGGCAGGGCGGCGTCTACGTGATCCTGGGCGGCGCCGGCGGCATCGGCGTGGCGTTCAGCAAATACCTGGTGCGTCACTACCAGGCGCAGGTGGTCTGGCTCGGCCGCCGCGCCGAGGATGCGGCCATCGCCGCGCAGTGCGCCCGCCTGGGCGGCTTCGGTCCGGCGCCCTGGTACCTCCAGGCCGACGCCACTGATCGCGCCGCCCTGGAGCGCGCCCATGCACGGATTCGCCAGCGGCACGGCGCGATCCACGGCCTGGTGCACGCGGCGATCGTGCTGGCCGATCGCAGCCTGGCCGGCATGCCGGAAGCCGTCTTCGAGGCGGCGCTCGACGCCAAGGCCGCCACCACCGAGAACCTCGATGCCGTGTTCGGTGCCGAGCCGCTCGATTTCCAGCTGTTCTTCTCGTCCCTGCAGAGCTACACCAAGTCGGCCGGGCAGAGCAATTACGCGGCCGGCTGCTGCCACGCCGACGCCTATGCGCACGGCCTGCGGCAGCGCCGCCCCTATCCGGTCAAGCTGATGAACTGGGGCTACTGGGGCAGCATCGGCATCGTGTCCGCCGCGGCCTATCGCGAACGCATGGCCCAGGCTGGGGTCGCCTCGATCGAGCCGCCCGAGGCGATGGCCGCGCTGGAGCGCCTGGTGGCCGCGCCGCTTCACCAGGTGGCCTTCGTCAAGACCACCACGGCGCAGATGCCGCCGCTGCTGGCGCTCGATCCGCAAGCGCGCATCGAACTGGCCGAGGCCTCGCCGGCGGTCGGCCTGCCGGCACCGGTCGAGCTGCCCAGGCCCGACGCCGCCTACGCCGAGCAGGCGGCGATGGAGGCGCAACTGGGCCGGCTGCTGTGGGCGAAGCTGAGGGCCTGGGGCTGGCACGGCGCGCAGGCGCCGGGCCTGGCACCCGCCTATGTGCCTTGGCACCGGGCCAGCCTGCGCCTGCTGCGGGAGCAGGCGCAGGCTGCCGAGAGTGCCGACGACGAGGCCGTGCTGAGCGCGCAATGGCAGGCCTATGTGCAGACGCGTCGCGACGATCCGGCGCTCGGCGCCCACCTTCGCCTTGCCGATGCGGCCTTGCAGGCGCTGCCCGCGATCCTGCGCGGCGAGCGTGCCGCCACCGAGGTGCTGTTCCCGCAGGCCAGCCTGGGCCTGGTGGAAGGCGTGTATCGCAACAACCCGGTGGCCGACTACTTCAACGCGGTGCTGGGCGAACGCCTGCAGGCCCATGTGCAGGCAAGGCTCGAGCAGGATCCGCGCTCGCGCCTGCGCATCCTCGAGATCGGCGCCGGCACCGGCGGCACCAGCGAGGGGCTGTTCCGGCGCCTGGCGCCGCATGCCGCGCGGATCGCCGAGTACGCCTATACCGATCTGTCGGCCGCCTTCCTGCGGCATGCCGAACGGCAATACGCGTCGCTGGCGCCGTACCTGCGCACGCAGCGCCTCGACATCGAGCGCAGCCCGCAGGCCCAGGGCTTCGACGCGGGCGGCTACGACCTGATCGTGGCCACCAACGTGCTGCACGCCACGCGCGATATCCGCCGCACCTTGCGCCATGCCAAGTCCCTGCTGAGGGCCGAGGGGCGCCTGCTGCTCAATGAAATGGAAGGTACCAGCCTCTTCGCGCACCTGACATTCGGCCTGCTGGAAGGCTGGTGGCTGGCGCGGGACCCGGCGCTGCGCATTCCCGGCACGCCGGCGCTGAGCTGGACCACCTGGAGGGAGGTATTGATGGGAGAAGGGTTCCGGCAGGTGCTGGCGCCGGCGTTCGAGGCGCATCGCTTCGGCCAGCAGATCGTCGAGGCGGCCAGCGACGGCGTGATTCGTGTGCAGGCCGATGCGGCACCCGTGCCTGCGGCAGTCGCGGCAGCGGCCCCGGCACCGGCGGTTGCGCGGCCGGCCGTGGCGCCGACGCGCTCGCAAGCCGCTGTCACGGCTCCCGCCGTCGCCGCCGCAGCGAGCGGCGCGCGCAGCCGGCAGGCCAGGGTGCGCCAGGCGATTCGCGAGAGCGTGCTGGAGGAGCTGAAGATGAACGCCGCGCAATTGCAGGACGACCAGGCCTTCATGACCTACGGCGTGGATTCGATCACCGGCGTGGCCCTGGTCAACACCATCAATGCCCAGCTGGGCCTGCGCCTGCCCACCACGGTGCTGTTCGACTACAGCACGATCGAGCAGCTGAGTGCGCATATCGACACGCAATACGCGGCGCAACTGAGCGAGCGCGAGCCGGAGCCGGTTCCGGCGGTCGAGTCGAGGACGACGACGGCGGCGCCCGTGTTGGTGGCCGGCACGGTCGAGCCGATGCCGGCGCCGCTCGTAGAATCCGGGCGTGTCGCGCAGGCGGCATCGCCGGTCCCGGCATGGCAGCCGGCCGCGACCGTCCAGGCTGCGCCCCGGCCGGCCGCCGTGCCGCGTCCCTCGGGCGCGAGTTATCACCGCGTCTGGCTCGACCGGCCCGGCAGCATCGACGAGGTACGCATCGTCGAGGACAGCCTGCCGCCGCTGCAGGCGCACGAAGTGCGCATCGCGGTGCGTGCCTTCTCGCTGAACTTCGGCGACCTGCTCTGCATCAAGGGCATGTACCCGACCCAGCCGTCGTATCCGTTCACGCCCGGCTTCGAGGCCAGCGGCGTGGTGGTCGCGATCGGCGCGAGCGTGAGCCGCGTGGCGGTGGGCGATGCGGTGATGGCGATCGCCGGCGCCGAGCTGGGCGCGCATGCCACGGTGCTGAACTGCCTGGAGCAGCAGGTCTATCCGATGCCGCGCGGCCTGTCCTTCGAGGCGGCCTGCGCGATGCCGGTGGTGGCGGTGACCATGATCGAGTGCTTCGCCAAGGCGCGGCTCGAGGCCGGCCAGAGCATCCTGATCCAGACGGCCACCGGCGGCACCGGCCTGATCGCGGTGCAGCTGGCTCAGCATGCCGGCGCGCGGATCTATGCCACCGCCGGCTCCGCAGCCAAGCTCGACTACCTGGCCGGGCTGGGCGTCGAGCATCGCATCAACTACCTGGAACAGGACTTCGAGGCCGAGCTGATGCGGCTGACCGAGGGCTGCGGCGTGGACGTGGTGATCAACACGCTGGGCGGCGACGCGGTGCAGAAGGGGCTCAACTGCCTGGCGCCGGAAGGCCGCTACATCGAGATCGCGATGACGGCGCTGAAGTCGGCGCGCGCGATCGACCTGTCGGGGCTGGCGGACAACCAGACCCTCCACAGCGTGGACCTGCGCAAGCTCGGGCGCACCAACCCGGCCGCGCTGGAGCGCGGCGTGCGCGAGATGACGCGCCTGCTGGAGGAAGGCGTGATCTCGCCGACCCTGAGCCGCAGCTTCGATTTCGAGCAGATCCAGGACGCCTACCGCTGGCTGGAGGACCGCCGCAATATCGGCAAGGTGGTGGTCAGCGTGCCGCCGGCCTATCGCTACCAGGAGGAAGGCGGCGGCGAGCGCGCCGGCATCGAGCCGATCGCGGTGATCGGCATGAGCGGCCGTTTCGCCCGCGCCGGCAACCTGCAAGAACTGTGGCAGGCCCTGGCCGAAGGCGAGGACCTGATCGAGGAGGCCAGCCGCTGGAAGCTGGACGCGCAGGGGCCCGACAACGAGCCGTATTGCCGTCACGGCGGATTCCTGCGCGATATCGACGCCTTCGACCCGATGTTCTTCAACATCTCCGGCCGCGAGGCTGCGGCGATGGACCCGCAGCAGCGGATCTTCCTGGAGGAGGCCTGGCATGCGCTGGAGGATGCCGGCTACGCGGGCGCGGCCGTTGAGGGGCGCCGCTGCGGCGTGTACGTGGGCTGCGCGGCCGGCGACTACCAGCGCCTGCTCGATCGCGATGCGCCGCCCCAGGCCTTCTGGGGCAATGCCGGCTCGCTGATTCCGGCGCGCATCGCCTATCACCTGGACCTGCAGGGGCCGGCGGTGGCGATCGACACGGCCTGCTCCAGCTCGCTGGTGGCCCTGCACCAGGCCTGCCAGGCGCTGCGCCACGGCGAGGCCGAACTGGCGCTGGCCGGCGGCGTGTTCGTGCAGAGCACCGAGGATTTCTACCGGCAGGCCAACCGCGCCGGCATGCTGTCGCCGCGCGGGCGCTGCCATACCTTCGATCAGCGCGCCGACGGCTTCGTGCCGGGCGAGGGCGTGGGCGTGGTGGTGCTCAAGCGCCTGTCGCAGGCGCTGGCCGACGGCGACCCGATCCACGGCGTGATCCGGGGCTCGGGCATCAACCAGGACGGCGCCACCAACGGCATCACCGCGCCCAGCGCGCGCTCGCAGACGCGCCTGGAGCGCGAGGTCTACCAGCGGCACGGCATCGACCCGAGGCAGATCCAGGTGGTGGAGGCGCACGGCACCGGCACGGTGCTGGGCGACCCCATCGAGTACCGCGCGCTGACCGAGGCGCTGCTCGACGGGCAGCCGGCCGGCGAGCCGGGCGCGCGCTGCGCGATCGGCTCGATCAAGAGCAACCTGGGCCATACTGCGGCGGCGGCCGGCATCGCCGGCGTGCTCAAGCTGCTGCTGGCCCTGCGGCATCGCCGGATTCCGCCTTCGCTGCATTTCGAGCAGGGCAATGCGCATATCGATTTCTCGCGCGGCCCGCTGTACGTGCCCACCACGCTGGAGGCATGGCCGGCGGCGGCCGGCGGTCAGCGCCTGGCGGCGGTCAGTTCGTTCGGCTTCAGCGGCACCAATGCGCATGCGGTGATCGGCGAGGCGCCGGCCTCGAACCGGGTGCTGCCGCAACGTTCCGCCTACCTGGTCGTGCTGTCCACGCGCACCCGGCCGCAGTTGCGCCGGCAACTGGAACGGCTGCAGGCCCACTTGCGCGACGAAGCGCCGGCGCTCGGTTCGCTTAGCCATACCTTGCTGCTCGGGCGTCGTCATTTCGATTGCCGCTGGGCCTGCGTGGCGAGCGATCTGCCCGGTTTGCGGGAACAGCTGGCCGACGCGCTCCGGCATGAAACGGCCGGCGAGCCGGCCGGTACCGGCCTGGAGCCGGACGACGCGCAACTGGACGCCTTGCAGCGCCTGATGCGCGACTATGCGGGCGCAAGCTCGCGCGGGGCGGCCCGCGATGCGCTGGAGCCGCTGCGCGATGCCTACCTGCGGGGCCTGTCCTTGAACTGGAGCGCGCTGTTCCAGGGCGATGGCTGGCAACGTGTCAGCCTGCCGGGCTATCCGTTCGCACGCGAACGCTACTGGGCACCGGTGCGCCAGGTGGCGGCGCGTACCGAAGAAGCCACCGTTGTGCCCACGCCGGCCCCGCAAGCCGCCGCTGAGCCGGGCGACGAGAAGAGCGCGTCCAGCCAGGCACGGACCCTGTCGTGGGTTCCGCGCTGGCAAGCGAGCGCCTTGGTTGCGCAGGCAAGCACTGCCGCCGCAGTGGATCGGCACGTGATCCTCTGCGAGCTGGATGCCGATCCGGCGCTCGTCGAAGGGGCCGTCACGGTCAGGCAATGGCGGCACCCAGGCACGCTCGACCAGCGCTACGCGCATTATGCCGACCTGCTGCTGGCCGAGCTCCAGGCGCTTGCCGAACCGCGCTCGCGCCAGCCGCTGCAGCTGCAGCTGGTGGTGCCGGCCCACGGCGAGGGGGCCGTGCTGCAGGGCTTGAGCGGCCTGCTGCGGACAGCGGAGCAGGAATACGGCTGGTTGCGTGCGCAGACCATTGCCGTCGAGGGCGGCGCGCAGCTCGGCGCCCGCCTGAGCGCGGAAGCCGTCGCCGCGCCGGCACCGCGCGTGCGTTATGTGGGCGCCGGTCGCGAGGTGCTCGACTACCTGCCGGCGACGGCGGCCGGCACGACGGCGCCGGTCTGGCGCGAGGGCGGCGTGTACTGGATCACCGGCGGCTTGGGTGGCCTGGGCCTGGTGTTCGCCGAGGCGATCGCGCGCCAGGTGCGGCGCTCGACCCTGGTGCTCAGCGGCCGCCGCGCGCCGGCGCCCGCCCAGCAGCTGCGGCTGGACCGCTTGCGCGAGCTGGGCGCGAGCGTCGAGTGCCACGCGCTGGACGTGAGCGATGCCGATGCCGTGGCAGCCCTGGCGCAATCGATCGTGGCGCGGCACGGCCGCCTGAGCGGCGTGATCCATGCTGCGGGCGTGCTGCGCGACGGCCTGCTGCACACCAAGCGCCGGGAGGACCTGCAAGCGGTGCTGGCGCCGAAGGTGGCCGGCTTGCTGGCGCTGGAGCGCGCCACCGCCGGGCTGGACCTGGATTGGCTGCTACTGTGCTCGTCAGTGGCGGGCGTGCTCGGCAACCTGGGCCAGGGCGATTACGCGGCCGCCAATGCCTTCCTCGATGCCTATGCGCTCCATCGCCAGGAGCCGGAAACCCGGGCTTCGCGCCAGACACGCCTGTATTCGATCAGCTGGCCGTTGTGGGAAGCGGGCGGCATGCGCATCGACGCCGACACGCAGCAAGCGCTGTGGCGCGAGGCCGGCGTGATGGCCATGCCCAGCGAGGCCGGTGTGCAGGCCCTGAACCGCGTGCTGATGCAGGACGCCGCGCATGCGCTGGTCATGCACGGCGACGCGACGCGCCTGCGCCGGGTGGTGGAGGGCGGCAAGCCGGCGCCCGCCGACGCGGGCAAGGCCGACACCGCGCCGCCGGACAGCGCCGAGCTGCAGGCGAAGCTGGAAGCGGAGCTGAGCGCGCTGATCGCCGGCCATCTGCAACTGCCGGTCGAAGCGCTGTCGCGGGACGCGAGGATGAGCGAATTCGGTTTCGACTCGATCAGCCTCAAGGCCTTCCTGCAGATCCTGAACCGGTGCCACGGCCTGGCGCTGAGCCCGGCGGTGTTCTTCGAGGAACCGAGCATCGGCGCGCTGGCCGCGTACCTGCTGCGCGAACATCGCGAGGCATTCGGCTCGATCGGGGCGCAAGCCGAAGCGATCGCGGCGAACGCTGCCGAACTGCCCGCCGCCACGGCGGCAGCCCCCGCGCCGATCGATCGTGAACGAAGCACGCCCGCGCCGGCCCAGCGCGAGGCCATCGCGGTGATCGGCCTCGACGGTTATTTCCCCGCCTCGGCCGACCTGCAGGAGTACTGGGACAACCTCTGGGCCGGCCGCGACTGCATCACCGAGGTGCCGGCGCGGCGCTGGTCGCTCGACGAGTTCTACACCGAGGATGTCGAGACGGCGATCCGGCAGGGCCGCAGCTACAGCAAGTGGGGCGGCTTCCTGCGCGATATCGAATCGCTCGATCCGAGCTTCCTGAGCGGCATGCCGGCCAAGGCCAGGCTGCAGTTGAACGAGGAGCAGAAGCTGTTCGTCGGCATGGTGGACCGCCTGCTGGGCGCGAGCGGCTATACCGAGGCGCGGCTCGAGGCCTTGCGCCGCGGGCGGGTCGGCGTCTATCTCGGCATGACGGCGGAGCGGCCGGCGCCGGCCGGCGCGCCGGCTTCCGGACGCAACGATTCGCCGGGCACGCTGGCCGGGATGGTGTCGCGGATGTTCCGCTTCAACGGGCCCAGCGTCGCGGTGGACGCGCACAGCGCCTCGTCGATGACGGCGGTGCACATGGCCTGCAACAACCTGCTGCATGGCGAATGCGACGCGGCGATCGCGGGCGGCGTGTCGCTGCTCTATCCCGACACCTATCGCGACGGCTGCCAGATCAGCCTGCTGGCCAGCCACCCGGGCAGCCGCAGCTTCTCCGAGGAGAAGGACGGCGTGCTGCTGGCCGACGGGGTGGGCGCGGTCCTACTCAAGCGCCTGTCCACCGCCGTGGAGGACGGTGACCGGATTCTCGCGGTGATCCGTTCCACGGTGGCGCAGTCGGTCAGCAGCGGCCTGTCGGACCTGCCCGAGCCGGAGCTGGTGGCAGCCTCGATCAAGGAGAACTTCGCGCGCGCCACGGTGGACCCGCGCACCATCAGCTACGTGGAAGCCGCCTCGGCAGGCTTCCCGATCGGCGACGTGATCGAGATGTCGGCCACCGCCCGGGCCTTCCGCGCTTACACCGACCAGCAGCAATTCTGCGCGCTCGGTTCGGTGAAGGCCAACATCGGGCATGCCACCGCCGCCTCCGGCATCTCGCAGCTCGCCAAGGTGGTGCTGCAGCTGCAGCACGGCCGCCTGGCGCCTTCCATCAAGGCCGGGCCGGAGCACGCCCAGGCGCAGCTCAGGCATTCGCCGTTCTACGTGCAGCAGCAGGCCGAGGCCTGGCAGCGGCCGCGGCTCGCGATCGACGGCGAGGCGGAGCGGGAGTATCCGCGGCGCGCCATGATCAATTCGATGGGCCATGGCGGCTTCTACGCGGGCGCGATCCTGGAGGAGTACCGCGGCCCGGTGCTGGAGAACCAATGAGCGAGCGCGGCGAGGCCCGCCTCGCCGCCTTGCGTGCTTGTGTGTGTCCTTGTGTCGAGTTCGACCTTTTCATTTCAAACGGAGATTGCAGATGAGTGCAGAAGCCAACAAAGTCATCGTCACCGCCATGTATGACGCGTATGCCAGGAGCGACGCCAAGGGGCATTTCGGCCATATGTCCGACGACGTCAAGGTGACCTATTTCGGCAGCCACCGCTTCTCGCGGACCTATCACGGCAAGCAGGACCTGTTCACGAACTTCATTCCGCACTTCGTGGAGCGCCTGGACGGCCCGATCGATTTCCGCGTCAAGAACATCATCGCCGCCGACCACTGCGTGGCGGTCGAGGCGCAGGGCACGGGCCGCACCAAGGATGGTCAGGAATACAACAATTTCTACTGCATCGTGCTGCGCCTGGAAAACGGCAAGGTCACCGAGATCCGCGAGTACATGGATACCGAGCTGACCAAGCGGATCTTCGGATGAACCCGATTGCCGCGCGCAACCACCTGAACCCATAAGGAGAGCCATGAAGGACCTGACCCAGGGATCCGTAACCCGCCA
Source organism: Burkholderia sp. (assembly GCA_040946965.1). Classification (GTDB taxonomy): domain Bacteria; phylum Pseudomonadota; class Gammaproteobacteria; order Burkholderiales; family Burkholderiaceae; genus Burkholderia. The sequence goes on from JAYFRU010000001.1 coordinate 84,778, forward strand.
CCTCGTCACCATGGCCGTGCCCATCGGCGTGGGCATCGTGTTCCAGTCGCTGTTTTACCTGGTCGACCTGTATTTCGTGGGCCGCCTCGGTGCCGATGCCCTGGCGGGCGTGGGCGCGGCAGGCAACGTGTCGTTCCTGGCGATGGCGCTCACCCAGGTGCTGGCCGCCGGCACCGTGGCCTTGATCGCCCGCGCCGCCGGCAGCAAGAACCAGGAGCAGGCCAGCCGGATCGTCAACCAGGCGCTGGGGCTGGCCGTATGCAGCGGCCTAGTGATGCTGCTGCTCGGCTACGCCCTGACGGACGCCTACATGCGCTCCACCTCGGCCACGCCGGGCGTGGTCGAGCAAGGCAGCCTCTATCTCTACTGGTTCCTGCCCGGGATGGCCCTGCAGTTCGTGCTGACCGCGATGGGCGCGGCGCTGCGCGGCGTCGGGGTGGTCAAGCCCACCATGGTGGTGCAGCTGCTGACCGTCGGTCTCAACATCGTGCTGGCGCCGGTGCTGATCGTCGGCTGGGGGACCGGCCATCCGATGGGCGTGGCCGGCGCGGGCCTGGCCAGCACCATCGCGCTGGCGGCGGCCGCGCCGGCGATGGCCTGGTATTTCCGCAGGCTCGGCGGCTACGTGCAGATCCGGCGCGACCGGCTGCGGCCCAGCTTCGGCGACTGGCGGCGCATCCTCGCCATCGGGCTGCCTGCGGGCGGCGAATACACGCTGCTGTTCGTCTACTCGGCGGCAACCTACTGGGCGATCCGCGATTTCGGTCCGGCCGCGCAGGCCGGCTTCGGCGCCGGCTCGCGCCTGATGCAGGTGTTGATCCTGCCGGCCCTGGCGCTGTCCTTCGCGGCCGGGCCGATGGTCGGCCAGAACCTCGGCGCCGCCCTGGCCGGGCGCGTGCGGCAGACCTTCGTCCGCACGCTCGGCCTGATCAGCGCGATCATGCTGCTGCTGTGCCTGCTGCTGCAATGGCAGGGCGAAGCCCTGATCGGCGGCTTTGCCAAGGGCGCCGAGGTGGTGGCGCAGGGCACGCAGTACCTGCATATCGCCTGCTGGGGCTTCCTCGCGCAGGGCGTGATCTTCACCTGCTCGAGCGTGTTCCAGGGGCTCGGCAATACCCGGCCGGCCCTGATCAGTTCCGCCATGCGCCTGCTCGGCTTCGTGCTGCCCGTGGCCTGGCTGTCCATGCAGGGCGGCTTTCCGATCGTCGAGGTCTGGTACCTGTCGGTGGGCAGCCTGTTCCTGCAGGCCGGGTTGAGTCTGTGGTTGCTGCGCCTGGAATTCCGGCAGAAACTGGCGCCGGCCGTCGGCGTGGCTTCGGTTTAGGCGCGCGGACGCATCGGGAAACGAGGGCGGTGGGTTCGACGCCCGCGACAACAGAACAACAGATTCGGGAGAACACGATGTCAAGTGTCCATCAACAAGCCGCCGCGCCGTGGGCGGCCAGGCCGGCCGGCAGCGGCACTGTCTTCATGTTCGGCGGGCAGGGGACGCAGTATTTCCAGATGGGACGCGAGCTGTATCGCTCCCATCCGGTGTTCCGCGCGAGGATGGATGCCTGCGACGCGCTGATCCGCGCCGAGCTGGCGTATTCCTTGACCGAGGTGCTCTACCAGGAAGGGCGCAAGGCCTCCACGCCGTTCGACGACATCCTGCAGACGCACCCCGCCTTGTTCAGCATCGGCTACAGCCTGGGCGAGACGCTGCGCGCCGAGGGCATCGAGCCGGCGGCGGTGCTCGGCTACAGCCTCGGCGAATACATCGCGCTGGCGTGCGCCGGCTGCCTGCGCTGGGAAGACGGCCTGCACCTGGTGATGCGGCAGGCGCAGGCGCTGGCCCGGCACGCCGCGCCGGGCGGCATGCTCAGCGTATTCGCCGCGGTCGAGCAATTCGGGCGGCGGCCCGAGCTCTATGGCGGCTCGCAACTGGCGGTGGTCAATTTCAGCGGCAGCTTCTGCGTGTCCGGCGCGCGCGAGACGCTGGATGCGATCCATCGGTGCCTGGAGGCCGAAGGCGTGATCGCCACCTCGCTGCCGATCCGCTTCGCCTTCCATTCCAGCGGCATCGATCTCGTCGAGGAACGGATCCGCAGCCTGGCGGCGAACCTGCGCATCGAACCGGGGAGGGTGCCGGTGTACTCCTGCCGGCTCCAGCGCGCGATCGGCGCGGCCGATATCGTGGATCCGGCCGCCTATTGCTGGGGAGTGGTCCGCGACCGCGTGCATTTCGAGGCGACCGTCCGCCGGCTGGCGGCCGACCTGCCCGCGCCGTTCCTGGTGGACCTGAGCGCCACCGGCACCTTGGCCACCTTCATGAAGTACGCGCGCATCGACGACGTGAAATACGCGCATTGCATCAACCAGTTCGGCCGGGATCTCAACGACTACCAGTCCTTGATGTCCCGGCTGGAATCGGCCTAGGCGCACGATCTGCGTCGCGGCGACTATTTCAATCTTCGTGTGGTTCGCCGGCCATCTCATGGCGAGCCCACACCACACTCGTTCGGCGGGGGGGGGGGGGGGGGGGGGGGGGGTTTTGGGGCCCCGCAAAATAAATTTTACCGGGGGGGCGGGAGCTTTAAAAAATGAAATAAAACCCGAAAAACCCATTTGACAAAATCCGTTCAAAACAAAC
>JAYFRU010000002.1:0-41717 GCA_040946965.1 Burkholderia sp.
AATTGTTAACAGGGGCTTCACCCCGGACCGTTGCGCGTAAACGTCACCGTGCCGCGGCTGATTTATGCAACAACGCCCCCCAGATCACGTTGCGACCACGCGACGAGCCGCACGGAATCGCCGTGTCCCGGTTGTGCGCCGGCGTGCCGATCCGAGGATCGCGCGCGACAGGTGTACCATGACGCTTTCATCTGGCACGTGGACAGAATGCGGACCAACATTCCAGCCCTAACATCGCTGCGATTCTTTGCGGCAGCGGCAATCTTTGCGCTCCATGCCGAGCAGATTGCAGGATTTCCGAAGGGTTCGTTCGCTGGATTTTCTTTGACAGAAAGCGTTGCGCTCTTCTATGCCCTGTCGGGATTTATTCTCCATTACAACTATCGAAACAATATTTCCGCCATTGGGTGGCTGAAATTTTTAACACTGAGATTTTTCAGACTATGGCCACTCCACGTCGTGGGATTATTTTTAGCAGCAATTCTGGCATGGGACGACATATCAAGCTGGTATCGGGCATATCTATCCATTCCCGATCTGGCGGCCATTATTTTCATGATGCAAGCATGGAGCACGAAGAATGAAGTCGTATTCGCGATAAATGGTGTCTCATGGTCGATGTCGGTCGAATTGTTTTTTTATGCAATCTTTCCGATTATTAGCCATTGGTTTAGGAAGAAACCAGTCTCCGCACTTGCAATAACATCTATTCCACCTGCCGCCCTCGTTATATTCGCCCAACTCTCAGGCATCGACACATCGAGCGGCATATATAATACCAATCCATTGACTCTTCTTCCCGAATTCACTATCGGGGTATTTTTTGCCGAATTGTACGTTCGACAACACACTGCCGGCGGAAGTCGAATAACATGGACCGTCATCGAATTTTCAACCATTGCCGCGCTCGCGATTTCGAACTGGATCGCACCGACTGTGTTCGCATGGATTCTAGCACACCAAGGCATTGCGGCAGTCGCCTATGTGAAATGCTTCTACAGTGCGATTATGTGCTCAATGGTGATATACGCAATCTCCGTGGAAAGAGGATATCTGTCCTCAGCACTGCGCGCATATCCTATTCGCGTGCTCGGAGAGGCGAGTTTTGCACTCTACGTCATTCATCAACCGACTCAGAAATTCATGGCGGAAAGATTTGACGCAATATCGCCCGGCGCCCTCGCTGCTGTATGTTCGATATTGACGATTCTGATTGCAATTATTTTGCATCGCACAATCGAAATTCCAGCATATCGCTTCACCAAGAAATTGCTCTATGCCGGGCCGACAAAGCAGCCCGGCCGGAATCATTCCGCAGGGTGCGGAACAAGCGCCTTGACCGAATCGGGAAGAGAATCGTAGTAGGTCACGTACCGCGAATCGGAGGCGTCGACAGCTCCTTGGTTTTCCCATATCGTTGGATCCTGCGGGCAGCAAAAGATGGAAGCGATTTTGCTTTCGCTCGAATCGGAAAATTGCACGTAAATATCCGACATGATTTACCTCAGATCGTATAACCGGAAATGAGCACCGTGAATGACAAAGTGCCGGCTCCGGAGTTGGCGGTATAAAACATCTGCTGCGTTGTGAGAATCGGAATATCCGGATACGGCGCAGTAATACCCGAGTTCGCTAGAACTGCTACCGTCGCGAAGTTGAGCGCTCCCGCGTTAGCGCTCGATCCCGAAAGCACCGACTGAAGGTTCGCATTCGCCGCGCTCGACTGCACGCTGACCGAGCCGCGCGCCATGCGCGCGTTGCGAGGAATACATGCCGCCACCGAAAATGACGTCGGGGAAGCCTGCGTGGTCGAAGTGGAAAGTGCGGTCAGCGGCGAGAACGAAACGGACCGATCGACTTGGCTCGCGACAGAAAACTGGCTGCTTGCATTCGTCGGCCACACGCTCACCAGCGCACTTGCGGTGTAACCGGTCGGCATGTTCGCGCCGCCATACACATTCGGAGCGGTGCTGCTGGTAGCGTTCGTCGCAAGCAACGCCGATGCACCGGTCGTCGGGTTGTAGATCGCGTACAGCGCAACGAAGCCTGACGCCGGCGCGCTGCCGGTATCCATGCCGCCCGCGCCGGTAGTCGCGAGGTTGATCGTCTTGCTGAACGCGCCGAGCACGTACTTCTGGCCGGCGAGCGCAGTAGCGACCACGATCTCATCTGCGGTCAGAGTCCCACTCGCGCTCGCGGCCGTGACATTCATCGCCACGTTGCGAACGTGGCCTACCGTGCCGCTCATGAACGCTGAGACCCATCCCGCGCCGCCCGTATCCGGGTTCGTCGTGTTGTTGTCGGTCTGATTGATCCACATGCCGCTGTTGTCCGCGCGCATCAAAACCGCGCCGCGCGGGTAGCCGCCGACGTTTACGTCGTTCGCGAAGGTCGAGCTGTAGCCGTACTGGCCACCCGCATGTTGCCAGCGGAGCGACTGCGTGATGAGGTTGAACGCGCCGTTGAAATCGCCGTACGCGGGAGCGATGCCACCCGCTGCAACCTTGATCGCGCAGATCGGTGGGAACCCGTCGTTGAGCGACGCCGCGCCCGGAGTGATCGTGATTTGCGACGCTTCCGGAATGGTGTTCTTCGTGCCGTTTGCGGCCCACGCCAGCGGAACGAGGGTCGGTGATTGAGTCGATTGCATGTCGTGTCCTTTATCGTGCCGATTTAGCTGACATTGTCGGCGCCATTAAAAAATGTTCCTTCGCCGAATGTTGCCCCGCCACCCTCATTGAATCCGAAGGTGGTTCCATTGGGGATCTGGGCCATCGTCGCGAGCACTCCAGTGGGGCGAGGCAATGCGCCGGATTGCGTAATAACGGCAACCTCCCACGGTTCGAGATAGAACTCGAACGTGTAGCGCATCTGCATGTTGCCGAGGTCGTTCACGTAGCAGCGGCCGCGACCCTTGAATAGGTTCTGCAGCAACTGGTTGTAGCTCGGGATCGATCCGTCCGAGATGTTCGCCATTGCCTTGACGAGTATCAGCGTGCGGAATGCTGAATCGGTGAGCGAATAGGTTTGGGTCGCCGGCACGCCGCTATAGAAAACGCCCTCGCCGAATGTGGCAGCGCTGGCTTCAGTGAAGCCGAAATTCAGGTCCGTCGCTGGGATCGTCAGCAGACGCCCATTTTGAAGGCCGACGATCTTCCCCCAGATGTCGAGGCCGCGACCGACTGCGGTATCGACGTTCCACACCATGTTGTAGAACGCGTCGATGTCCGCGCTCGGGTCGATGTACTGGTCGAAGTTCTCGATCAGCTGCAGCAGCGTCGGACTGTTCGCGTACTGCGAGATGACCGTGTTGAGCGGGAAGTTGGACGGCAGGTCGACCGGCGTGTAGACGTACGTGCCGGTCCACGAAAGCACTGCTGCGGCGAGCGGCGCCGGAGAAACAGAAATGGTCGCAACATCGCTGAATGCAAAATCCGTCACCGTGGCGGCCGCAGTGCTGGTCGGGATGTAACTCGTCGGCGCCGACACGCCGCTGGATAACGGCCCGATCTGCGGACCGAAAAACGTCACCGACGTGTTTGCGGTAACGACGCTGGTCGCCGTAACGTTGTTGAAACCACTGGCGGTCGGCGTGATGACGATCGAGCATCGATACCACCCTCCACCCACGGGCGAAATCGTAGGTTTGGATGCAATACCGGTGGGCGCTGCGGCGGTGCCTGCACCGGAAAGGGTGAACAGGCATTGCCCGACTTGTGTAAAGCTGGTGAGCGCGATGCTCGTGCCCGATCCGGGCTTCGCGAATACCGAAAGCTCGTATGGCTGATTCGCGACGAAATCAGTGAACCCCTGATACAGGTACGCACTTCCCGTCGCATTCGCCGTGAGCGTTGCTGCGTTCGTGCTGCCGTCAGGGCCCGTCGCCGAAACGAGCGACGCGACGCGCGTACCCGACCATGCGGCAGCTAGCAGGTTGGTCGACCTCAGGAATTTGTTCGTGCGCGCAGCTGGATAGATCTGCTGATTGCCCTGCCAGTCGGCCCGGAAGATGTTCGCAATGACGATCTGCGCGATCTGCTCGCCCGGGTTCGGCGCGAGCTCGAACGTCGTCGTGGTTCCATCGCCAATGCCGAACTGCAGAGGTGTAGAGATCACGCCGTTCATACGAGGCTCACCGCGATATTGGATGCCGTGATCGTCGGCGTCTTGTCGATCCCCATCGCGACACCGTTCTGGTTCGCCGTGGTCGTTCCGATCTGGATCGATAGCAGCTCGATCGACGGATCGATCGCGATCACACCCGGGTAATAGCGACCCGCGAAGATCGTCGAGTTGCTGCGCGCGCGCGAGCCGCCGTCGGCGCCTGTGAACGCCGCGATGATGGCGTTCTGCACGAGCTGCACGATATTGGCCGGCAGGTTGGGATTGTTCACGAGCTGCACCGCGAATAGGATCGGAACGGCGGTCAGCACCTGAAACTTCACCGCATAGCTCGGGTACGGCTGCGATCCGACGCTCGTGTCCTGAACCGTGACGGTCGTGTTTCCGTTGTAGTTGCAGCCCGGACCTTTCTTCGACCAGATGGCGTTGCCGATGTCCTGCGCCGCGCCGCCATAGACGCCCACATACAACGAGTTCGCCGCGAGCGTGAAGGTGCCGTTCACGACCGGCGTGCCGAGCGGGTTATCGAGCACGCATGCATCGAGCACGCCCGCGACGTTCAGTACCTTGGCGCGCACGGCTGGCACCGAGCCAGCAGCGTTCAGCGCGACCGACTGCCGGCGCCGGTATTCGAAGTCCGCGCGCGACTCGACGTCGCTACCGATAACGCCCGACACGACGCTGACCGTATCCCAGCCCGGGATCGCCTGATAGATCGACACCTGGTTGGCGGCCGGAACCGGCTTCGGCCCCGTCACCTTGCACGCGAAACCGAGCGTGACCGTGCCGCTCGCCGGGATCTGGCCTGCTTGCGTGCAGAGATACACGGCTTTTGTGCTCTTGTCCTGAATCAGCGCCCCAACCGGAATCGGCACCTCTGCAGCGCCGCCGCATGCGATCTGCAGCGCAGTCGGCTCGGCCGGGTTGCGCTCGATGAAGTAGATACGGCCGATCGCGTCCTGCCAGCGTCCTGCTGCCTGATCCGGATCGACGCCGTTCGAGACCTCCAGCATGTCGTCGTTCTTCTTCGCGATGATTGCGGTCTGGCTCGACGCGAGCTGCCCCTGCGGAGTCGTCACGTTCGGCGTGCCGTCTTCGTTCGTGATATTCAGGTTGCCGCCGAACGCCGCGTTCGTGTCGGCGAGCACGCCTGCAAGGATCGCGGACTCGGCTGGCACGACCGGGCCGGTCGGGGCCCAGTTGATCGGCGGGACGCTGGAAGTGGGAGGAGTCGACATGCGGAGCCTCAGAAATTGACCGGAAGCACGCCGGCAGCCGTGGCGACTTGCACCTGGCCGCTGACGACGCGGTTTGTGATCGACGTGATGAAGCACTGCGCGGCCTGCACGCCGAACACGCGCCGCGCCTCGTTCACGATGTCCTTCTTAATGAGCGGAAGCGGCGGCCGCTTGCCGAGGATGTCCTGCCAATACGGAACGCCAACGGTCGTGTCGTACCACGCCTCGCCGCAGAACGTCCGCACCGCGCTCGCGACGTCCTGCGCCGTCGCGTAGGGTGACGAGGCAACTGCGATGTTGCCGTATGCATCCAGACACAGATCCCAAGTATCCTGATCAAGCAGCAGCGTATCCACGATCACCTCCCATGGTTCTTGTGGTAGCCGAACTGTTCGAGCGCTTTCTCGCGAACTCGTGCGGCCTGCTCAATCGTCCAGAAGCGCCCGAGGTTGATTCTCCGGCCATCTGGGCCAGCGATCCGGGCCTGCCATTTATTTCCGACGCGATTCACGCCCGTCACCCCACTCGTATTGATCCTGCGCATCCTCTTGTTCCGGTGGTTCTCCCGATTGGTCGCCTCTCGGAAGTTCGAGAATCGATTGTTCGAGCGGTCATGATCGACGTGATCCATTTGAGCTGAAGGCCATACGCCGGTAACGATCAGCCACGCCAGACGGTGCGCCTTGTATGTCCGCCCGTCGATCTTGATCACGTGATAGCCCTGCGCCTCTTTCGCACCAGCGGCACTCCCCGCGCGGGTGCGATTGTTCCGCGTCACCTTCCACCGAAATTCGCCGGTCTCCGCGTTGTAATCGAGCAGTTCCCGAGCGCGCTGTGCGGTCAGTTCGTTCTTCATCAGTTCGGCGCTCCCGTATTGCCGCTGCCCGGCTGCACGCCACCGTGCGTATGCGTGTGCACGCTCGTGCCCTGTGCGGTGACGTCGTTGACGACGTTGAGCGGACCCTGCATCGCAGCATTGCCGCCCAGAGGCCCCTCGCCCTGCGTCATCTGCCCGTCGATCTCGACCGCCGGCGCGGAATTCGTGATCTGGCTGCCGGCAGTCAGGCCGATGGTGTTGTCGGCCTGCAGAACGATCGTAGGCGCGGCCATCCGAATCTGCGTCGGCGAGACGATCTCGACACCTGTCGCCGAGAAGCGCACGTACTGGCTCGGCGCGCCGTTGAGGAAGCCGCCGAGGTACAGGCCGTCGGCCATGTCGAATATCCGCTTCGAGCCCGGGTTCGCCGGCCCTCGGTTCGCCTTCACCGACGAGATGTCGCGGTCTTCGATGACGGCGACGCCGATGTCACCGACCTGCGGGTCGATGATCACCGCGTTCGGGCCGCCCTGCAGGCGGAAGTACGGCACGTTGTGGATCACGCCGTGCGGCATCGCATTGTCCGAGCCGTCGAGCTGGTGGACGAGCGGCAGCACATCGACGAAGCCGACCGGCGAGACGCCGCCGGCATTCGTGACGGCCTGCACCTCCACCAGGCGCGCGCCGGAGATCGTGCGCAGGATCTGCCAGACGAGAAACGACTGCTCGTTGAACGCCGATGTGCCGGACGTCGGCCGCTGGCTGCCGCGATAGCCGAATGCGTCATTCGCCATTTTGGGGGTACGCCGAAAGTTGGGTGAACCATGCGCCGTCGGGCATTTCGCTTTCGAGCGCGTGCGACAGGTCGAACACGTTCCAGATGCCGCAGGCGACCGGCAGCGAACTCTGCACCTTGACCTGGCCGCCGTTCTTGATGTTCGGGTTGAACTCCATCGATAGGCCAAGGCCGTTGCTCGAGAAGGTCGGGTAGCCGCGCATACCCGTCTCGGGAGAGATCAGCGGGATGTCGCCGACCGTCGCGCGCGCGCCAGCGCGCGGCCAGATCGCGAGCGTGTCGCGATCGATCAGGTAGTTGATGTCCGCAGCGCGCGCGCATGCGCGAACCTGCGCGAGCGCGGTGCCCGGGAAGTATGGGTTCGAGAGCTGCACCTGGACGCCGTTGTTCTCGAACGTGAGGCCCATCGTGTTCGCGAGCTCCTGCATGATCGTCGCAGCATCGACCGTGCCGACGTAGCTGAGCGCGCCGACCGGCTTTACGGCCTGAATCAGGCCGGCATAGCCGATGATGTTCAGCGGCACGTCCGGCGTCCCCTGAAAATCTCCCCACGCCTCCCCGATCGTGCCCGAGTAGACGACGTGCATGCCGTTCTCGTCGTCGCCTGCCGCGAGTTGCACTGCGTTCTGCGCGCGGATCGCCGTGTTGATCGGGCCGACGGTCGTGAGTTGATTGATCATGGACAGCGGGATACCGTACGCGCGGATCTGCGCCGCGGCCATGGCATCGCCGCCCGGGACCGTGATGAGTGTCTGCACACGCAGGCCCGTGAGCGTGACGGTATTCGCTCCGTCTTCGCCGAACTCGCCGTCGCCGAGCGTGATCGTCAGGTCGATGCGCTTGCGCGTGAAGCTCATGCGAGATCTCCCGCTTCGAGGTAGACGAGCTGCCAGCGCGCGCCGAGGCCCGAATACTGCGGATCGTCGACGCCTTGCGTGTCGAAGAACGTCAGGTCGCCGATAAAGCCGAGGTACGCGTGACGGATCAGCAGCACGCGATCGCGGCAGACGATGCCGCTCTTGATCGCCGCGTTGTTGACCGATAGGTCGAGGTACAGCCCGGTCGTCTTCTGATAGACCGAGATCTGGCAGTTCTGGCCAGCGAGCAGCACGCTGAAGTTCTGCGCGGGCTTCGGGGTGATCGGGAGGATCAGCATCACTGCACTCCGCCGACGCCAGTCGTCACCGAGACCGGGCCGAAAAGGCCCGACTGGCCGCCGTCGGCGTCTGCCCTTGGACCTGGCCGAGGCTTGCCGAATCCTGCGATGCTGAGTTATGGGTGTTCGCGAACTGCGCGACGACGGTCTGTAGGACCTCCTCGAGGTAGATCTCGGCGACGATCATCGTCACACCGTTCTTCGTCGTGCGCCGGTAGTCGTATGCGACAACGTTCGCGTTCTCGTACGTCGCATCAGGAATGATCACGGTGAACAGCATCGTCGACTGCTTCGCCGCCTCTATCGACGACAGGAACGCCGCGCGCCGCGTGTCGCTGCCTCCGCACACCAGCTGCACGCGCGCGTTGTACGGCATCTGCACCTTGTTGTAGTCGGCGAAACCGCCTTGCTCCTGCGGGTACTTCGAGATGCGCGAGTCGCCGCGGTACTCGACGCTCAGCGCAGTGTCGGCAACGGCCATCGGCGCGCCGAACTCGTCGAAGATGCCCCAGACCGGCGCGAGCAGCCCTTCGAGCAGCCCGATCGCGTCCGTCGTGATCAGCGAGACAGCGAACGAGCCGAGCGACTCGCCTGGCGCTCGGATGAGCGGCGGCACGCCGGGTAGATCCGGGACGTTCGGGAAGGCGGGGACGGTGAGGTTCGGCAGCGGCATGTCAGCTCAATCCGGTGTTGGCCTGCGGCACGACGAAGCCGTAGCGCTTCATCGCGCCGCCCAGGTCGCGCGCGACGCCGGCAGCGTCCGTCGCCTGCGTCTGGATCGTGATCGGGCCGTTGAAGTTCGTCTCGGACGACGTGGTCGACGTCGAGACTGTGTTAGATGATGCTGGCATTCCAACCGCTGCCGTCTGTTGCGCGATCTGCGTAGCGTTCGCCCGATGCATTCCAGCCAGAATCGTCTGTGCGTATTGTTGACGACGTGCGATATTCGCTTCGTCCGTACCCGGACGCTCATAATCGCGGCCGTGAATCTCCGCCGCCTGCGCCGCAGTTTGCGCAGCACGCAACTTGGATCCTGCACGCTTTTCGGTCGTATCGAGTTCACGAAACATGAAATCGACCTGCTCGGTGAACGTTGAATCCTTCAGCGAATGCCCATAGATTTTTTCGAACATTGCTTTTCTGGAAGGATCAAGCCATTGGGCAATTCCGGTCGCACCGCGGCTATTGACCGTCTTCGGATCAAGAGTTGAATTTTCCTGCAGCAGGCTCCCCACGATTCCAGCCGCTGCAGCATCTGAATAACCGTGTTGTCGAGCCTTCTGGATGATGTACGTGCCTCGATCACCAATCTTCGCGCCAGCGGCGTCCACAGGACCACTTGTATCGGTGACCGGATTCGCAAGCATGGCAGCGATTTCTTCATTCGTCTTTCCGGAAGCCTTTGCAGCGAGCGCGCGAAGAAAGTCACCGGCCGCCAAATGGGCCGAAGCCGCCATCCAATCCCCCTTCCGAATGTCGGCGATTCCGCTCGATTGGTTCACATCAGGAAGCCCCATCGCCTTAGCGATCCCGAGACCAGCAAGTACCGCCAGCGCGGCCGGCCCGAGGGTTCCGATTACACCAAGCGATGATCCGATCCCCGTGAGCGCGGCCCCCAATTGAATAAGCGGAGCGACAATTGAAAGCACCTTCAATCCAACAAAGGCTGCGATCACGTTTTTCCATCCACCGACCGCCTCGGCCGCGCTATTGGCCAGCTTCACGAATTTCTCGATATCACCAGATGCCTTGTCAATCCATTCGCTTATATCCGCCTTGTGATCCGCCACCCAATCCGCCATCTTCTGCAACTGCCCGAGCCAGCGCTCGAACGTCGGCATCAGCTCGAGCAGGATGGTCGTACCGACGTACGTGAGGCGATCGCGCAGGTCCAGCCATTCGTTTTTCAGCTTCAGTGCCTGCGCCGCCTGCCGCTCGGTGATGGCCGAATTCTTCTTCTGTGCGTCGACGAGCGCGAGCACCGCGGTCTCGCCCTGCTTCAGGACGTTGAACTCGCCGTCGCCGATGCCCATCTGCTGCGCGATGAAGCGCGCGCGGCCCGGATCGATCTTGAACATGTTCGAGATGATCCGCGAGCGCGCCAGCAGGTAAGTGTTTCCGTCGCGGAATTCCTCAGGCTTTCCGCCAAGCCTCAAGAACCATTGCATTCCCTCGGACACTCGTCCGAATTTCAGGCCGGATACCTCATTCTGGGAAGCCTGCAGCGCAGCCGTGATGCCCTCGGCCGAGCCGCCCGCGCGCTCGGCTGCGCGCTGCCACGCGGCAAGGTCGCGCGTGCTCATCTGGAGGTTCTGGGCCATGTAGCCCAGGTTCACCGCGGTGTTGATCGTGCTCTCGGTGAACTGCTTGATGCCCGCGCCGGCGGTGAAGATCGCGACGAGCGCCAGCACCTCGTTGCGCACGCGCTTGAACGAATCCGCCGCGCGCCGATTGCGCTCCTCGATCTGCTTGGCGGCCGCCAGTTCCTCGGCGGTAAGTTTCTTCGTCGCGGTGGACGCCTCGGACTTGCCGCGCTTGAACGCAGTGGTGTCGAGGCCCAGAGTTACGACGAGTGCGTCGACGATCGTCATACCCACGTTACTTTCTCCTTTCCGCCGCCTCCGACGCGATGCGCTCGTTGTGGCTGTCGACGATGATTATTTCGAGCAGATCATGCAGGTCGTCCTGTCCCAAGACGGTTTGCAGCTCGACGATGGACGCGAGCCGGCGGGAGAGAACCGCGCCGATCGAGCGCGGCACGTTCGGATAGCTGATCAGGCACCCGGAATCGGCGCCGCCCCATTGGCCTGCATGGATTGGACGGCGCCGAGAAAACCCTCGATATGCAGGTCGAGCACGACCTTCCGCAGCTTGATGCGCGTCACGACCTCTTCGATGTCGTCGTCGATCAGCGCGCGCGTGCCGCCCTCGCGCGCGTCGTATTCGAACTCGATGCAGGTCATCATCTCGTCGAACAGCGGCTTCGCCAACTCGAACGGCACCTTGTTGAGGGATTTCACGCCGAGCGCCGCGATGCCCGCGAGGCCGGCAGCGAGAACGTCTTCGGGTACCTTGACGCCGCAGCTCATCACGGAGAAGAGAGCGCGCGCGGCCCACTCCTCCGACCGCGCGGCCGACATCTCAGTGATCCGGAACCGCTTGCCCTTGTCGCGGCCGTCCGCCGCGGTGTATGTCGTGATTTTTCTCGGCATGTCACATCGGCGACGGAAGCACCGACTCCCAGGTGATTTCGTAGGTCTGCGGCTGGAGCACCTTCTTCGCGTCGGGCATGATCTTGCCGCGCGACAGCACGCCGTTGCTCATCGTGAATTTCTTGCTGATGCCGGCCAGCGTCACAACGCCGCTCCACGCGAGCTTGTCCTTCAGCACGCGCTCGGCAGTGATCACCGCATCGAAGATGAGGATCGAATTGGAGTTCGGCTGCAGCGTGAGACGCCACTTGACGTTGTACGGCACCCAGCCGGACGACTGCTTGCCGTCGAGGCCGAGCGAGATTTCCGCCATCTCGACGTCGTCCGTGTCGAAGATGTCCTCGGCCGCATAGCCCTGAATCTGCTGCGCGACCGGAAAGACCGTCTGCACGCCGAGCATGATCACGCTGTTCGCGCTGGTAATCGTTCCTGACATGATTTCCCCTTTACTGAACCATCACCGAGGCGAGGTTGAGTTGTTGGACGCTGCCGCCGTCCATGTACCAGAACGTGGCCGGCGGCGATTGGCGCGCGGCGCGCGTTTGCGCGGTCGCCGTCGATGCCTTCACCTGCAGGTACCAGCCACGCGACGAGAGGACGCCGTCGATCTTCAGGCCGGCCGCCGTGTTCACTTCCTGCGCCTGCGCGGTGCCGAGCTGAACACCTTCGCGGATCGCCCCGAAATCGACGCCCTGGTTGATCGAGTCCATCAGCCACGACTCGATCGTCGCGTCGCCGACCGCGTTGTACGGCACCGACTTCGATTGCGTGAGGCCGGTCATGATGCCGAGCTGGAACTGGTTGTTCAGCCAGATCTGGTTGATGTACGAGTCGATCCAGTCGTACTGGCCGCTGATCGCGCCGTCGGCGAAGAAGGTGAACTGATCGTTCGCGGTGGCGAAGGCGCCGTAGCAGCTGTAGCCGTTCGCCGTGAGATTCTTGTAGACGGTGCCATCCGTCACCGTCGCCGCGAGGCCCGACTGCGACCGGAATTTCATGGTCGTGCGGCCTTCCGTCTCGGTGAAGTCGATCGACGCGATCGCGCCCATCAGGAAGGCGGCCTGGTTGACGTCCTGATAGATCGGCGCGATGCCGCTCATGTTCGCCTGACCCACCAGGTAGCCAAGCGACGACGTCGCCGGAACCGTAGTCGTCGGGCTTTGGTCCGTGTCCCATGCCGCGTACAGGAAGCGGTTGTTTTGCTGCGACGTCCAAGTCGCGAACGCCATCTTCTGCGTATTGCCGACGCCGCCGTCCGGATCGAACGTCGTCATGAACGACGCCCAGTTCTGGGTCAGCTTCGTCAGGGCAGTCATCGCGCCGCTCGGCGTCGACGGCGCCGCGCCCTGCGACAGGACCGCGCCGGTTGCCTGCGTCAGGCTGATACCTGCCGCCAGCGTGCCCGTCGCGTAAGCCACAGTCGAGGGTGCGCCGGTAATGCCCGAGGTAACGATGAACGCGCTCGACGTGCTGTCGAATGTCACGGTGACGGCTGCGGCCGCCGCAGTGATCGACGTGCTCGCGACCGTCTGCGACTGGTCGACCGTGTACGTGCCCGTGCCACCGGAACCGGTCAGGAAGCCCGTGATTTTAGTGCCGGCCGTGACGCCCGTGCCGCTCAGCATCTGGCCGATCGCCAGCGTGCCGGACGTGACAGCGGAAACCGTCAGCGTGGTGGTCGCGATGCTGCCGGTGACAATGGCCGGCGTCGGCGGCGTAGCGTTGAGCGCCGTCTGGATCGACGCGGCGGCCGCCGAGAAGCTCGATGCGCTCGAGAGGTTGATCGATGCCGCGGCGCGCGAAAATCCATCGACCACGACCGTGAGCGATCCGGAAAGCGCCTGCAGTTGCGCGAGGGTCATTGCCGCGAGCGAGCCGCCGCGCAAATAAGCATTCACGGGCGCTATCGGATATTGCATGAATCCGAGCGAACCCGGTTTCACGTTCGAATTATCGAATCCGGCGAAATAAATCGCGGCCAATTGTGCTTCCAGCGAAGCTGAGCCGAAATATGCGCCGACTGCCGATTGCGTCGGGAAAGTGGGAGCCGTGCCGATCGGCACTCGGGTATTTTTCGTCAGCATATAGCCGACAAGATCAAGGGCAGAACCGCCCGCGCTGATGACGCTCGGCGTTACGGAGGCGATCAGGGATGCCGGGATCGACATGGTTTAAGCTCCGGGTGGATATGCCGCGTCCACGCTGACGATTTGTGGAATAACCTCGTCTGCAAAATCCTGCGGCGTTTGCGTGATTGGATTGTATTCGATAGCCAGTTCAATTATCCAACGCTGCTCATAGTTGTTTTGAGCGTTGATAAACGGCATTTGTCGCGGATTTTCACAATATAAAGGCTGAATATCCGGATTAACGGTGGCGAATTGAATGCACGCATATTCGTCACGAAACAGCGTCGAAATGATCGCGGCGTTGTCACCGCCGTTCGGGCCGTGCACATCGAGCTGCAGGCGCGCCTCGATCGCCTGCATCGAATTGCGCGTGCCGGGGTTCGTGCCGGAGTCCGCGTACGAGTCGACGCTCGTCGCGAGCCGCGGCGATGCGATCGAGTTCATCACGACGAAATCCGGGCCGACCGGCTCGCCGACGTCGTTCTGTTGGGCCTGAACCACTTCGGTACCTGCGGGAAGGATCGCCAGGAGAAAAGATCGAAGGGTCGCGAAGACGTCCGACTGCGTGATGCTGATCGTTGTCATGCCGCCTCCGTGTTGGCTGGGCGCTTCAGCGTCGTGATCAGGCCCGCTTCATAGCGCGCCTTGGCGATCGCCGACATCTTGGCGCGGAATTCATCCGAGCGCGTTCTACCGGTCTGCGCAGCGGCGCGCCGGGCGACAAGTTCAGCGGATTGCTTCATGCCCTTTCGCGATGCGGCAGATTTCTCGATCGCTACATGCGGGATGCGGCCGATCTGCGATGCGGCGATTTTTGCGAGATGCTCAGGCGTCTTCTGGCGTCCCTTCAACGAGGCGGAAATTTTAAGGCGCCGCTCCACGGGAACCTCGACGCCAAGCTTCGCCGCTGCCATCTTCGCGCGACTCGCCTCGGATGGATTCGATCCACCCTCACCACCGTCCGTGAAGTTTGCCAACTCGATCCCTTCACTTCGAAGCTGGGCGATCTGCTGGCGCTCATCCGCGTATGCCTGGCCCTCGGAATCGCAGGGGAAGACGAATACCCGAATGTTCTTGGCGCCGTACTTCGCGACAATGGCTTGATGGTATGGATTGCGCTTATTACGCGTGACCTGATAGCGAAGGCCGGACCCTTTTCCCACATAGAATGGGGTTCCGTCCGGTCGGCAATGGAGATAGGTGTAGTAGTGGCGTGGCATGGGTCAGCTCATCTGCAGTTGGATCGCGAGCGCGCACCAATCGGGCCACGTCTCGAACACCTGGACGACCTTCCACGTCGTGCCCTGCAGCGACGCCGGCACGCCGGCCACCGCGGCGAACTGCATGCGATCGCCGCCCTGATTCGTCGTCCGATAGACGCCGCGCCAGTCGCCGTTGAGGTATGCCTTGCGCAGCACGCCCTGAATGTTCAGCCCGTCGAGGTGCTGGATCTCCTTTGCGGAGAGCGCCTGCACCTGCACGGACTGCGGCGACGCGCTGTAGTGCGGCGTGCGCGTGCCGTCGGGCGCCGTGTCGTAAGTTCCGGCGCTCTGCTGCAGCGTCACCGGCACGAACGGATTCACGGTGCCAATCACGCCGGAGACGATGCCATGGAGGTTCATTCGGTGGGTGCTCCGTCGACGATGTCGTAGGCGATGGCGTGCTGCATCGGCGCCGCGGCCGAGCCGCGCAGCGGGCCGTCGAAGCCCTTCTTCGCAATCGTGGAAGCGGCGTTCGGCGGATCTGTCCACGCGCCGATCGTCGCCTGAATGTCGACGACGGCCGCCTCGCCCGCCAGGCGCAGGGCCGCGTCGAAGTTGCCGCCGTTGCGCTGGAGCGTCACGCCGACGATCTTGGCCCAGCGCGATGCCTGCGCGATCGCAGTCGTGCGGAATGCCGGGCGCGGCGGAATGTCTTCGGTGCCGTATTCGTTCCAGAAGCCGACGAGCGCCATAGGCGTGCCGTCAGGCTCGGTTGCCCCTTCGAGGAGGCCCGCACGCATGGTGAGCGTCGCGTTGTCGAGATAGCGCGCGAGCGCGGCGTCGAGTTTGGCGCCGCCGGTGACTTTAACGGCGCACACAGCAAGGCGACGGGAAGTAGCGGAAGGTGCGGAACGGCAGCGCCATCTGCCAGAAGATGAGGCCGTACTGCGACTGCGCCCAGAACTCGGCGTTCTTCGACGCCACCTGCGCGAACGAGGCGTTCACGGTGCCTTCGCCGGCCGCCGTCATCTGCCCAACGACCGCGGCGCTCGAACCGTCGCCCGAACTCGCGCGGCCCATCAGGAACGCGATGTGCGCGGTGATGAAGTTCAGCAGCTGCGCGCGGACGGTCAGATCCTGCACGACCGACGCGGGGGAGTTGTTCAGGAAGATGCAGGCCATCGCGAAATAGCCGGTCAGGGTGCTGTCGCTCACGCTCGCAAAAGCGGGAAAAGCCGCCTGGAAGGCGGCCGGGTCGAAGGCGACGACACCCGTCGGCGTGCTCACTGGCTCTCTCCCTTCGAGCCGTCCGGTGTCCCGTCAACGGTTTTGTCTTCGGGGTGCGCCTGCGGATCGTACGGTTCGAGGCCCGTCTTCTCGCCTTCCTTCTCGCGCGCCTCGGAGCCGCCGGAGCGCTCGTCCTTCGCCGAGAAGATCAGGCCGTTGACGTGCGCCGCCGACTTGCCATGGTCTTTCACGATCTGTTCCCAGTCGTCGGCGTCGACCGTCGTGACGCCGAAGCCCATGAAGCTGTGGCGACCGGGCAAGCCGCTCACCTGCAGCGGCGATCGCTCGTCACCGTACATCCCGATCAGGCGTACGCGGCGGCCGTCCGGCAGGATGTATTGCATGCCATTCGGCAGCTTGCAGTAGACCTTGACCGGCTTGCTGACCTTCTGTTCTTGGATTTCCGGCATGTCAGATCCCCAGCATCTGCGAGATGAAAATCGGACGATAGAGAATCGCGCCCCAGTTGTGGCCCGATTTCTTCTCGGAGTAGGATGACGAATGGCGCACGACGCCGTGTGCACGCATGCGTTCGGCATAGCCCAGCTCGCCCGTCGGCTGACCTTCGACTTCCTCGATGATGAGCTGCATGAGGTTGCCGCCAGCCGTTGCAAATTCGGGGATCGTGACGATGGTCATGTTCTCGTAACCGAGCTTGAGCCGGTCGCGCAGCACCTGACCATACGTGTTCTGCTTGGTCAGGTTGCCCGATACGACCGTCGGAATCGCGAGCTTGGCTTTCGCGTCCGTATCGACCAGACCGTTCGCCTGCAGGATCGCTTGATCCCAGAGAGCGACGACGTCGTTATAGATTTCGTCCGACGTCTTCTGCGCCCAGGTATTGCCGCCCGCTCCCACCGTCGGCGCGATCGGCGCGATCAGCGCCGGGTCGTTCGTCAGCCCGTAGTTCTGCAGGCCGGTCACGCCGAACAGGTTGATCGCGTTTTCCTTCTTGCGCAGGATGAGCGCGGATGCGATCTGCTGGCGCTGCGCGTAATCGAGCCGCGCCTTCGCCGCTTTCGCCATCTGCTTGTCGCCCCACTGCGTGTTCGTCTGGAACCCGTAGTTCTGGCGTTGCGGGAAGTTCGCGTTGTGGCTCGACATGCCGTTCTGGCTGTAGTCGCCGTACGTCGCCGTCTCACCGGTCGACTCGACCGTCATGAAGGTCGCGGTATCGTCGGCCCAGTCGCCCTTTTGCGTGGCGCTGTACAGCAGTTCCGACTTCATCGGGGAGACGAGAACGTCGATCACGCGCGGATCGAAGTAGTTCGTCAGCATGGCCGGGATGCCGTTGTTCGGTGCGGTGACCATCGGGCCGGCCGCGTCCATTGCAACGATGAGCTTCGCGCGCGACTCGTCGTCGAGCAGCTTGGCACCGTGCGCCAAGTGAATCCCGTATTGGGACAGAAGATCGAGATTCATGCGAGTTCGCTCCAGGTCGAGATCTTGATGATGGCGTTCGCTGCGCCGCCGCGTGTCACAACGAACTTCGTTTCGACCGCGCCGGTGACCGTCGCGCCCTTTGCGCCGAACTGCAGCGTGCCATCGGCAAGCGTCGCGAACACCTTCTGGCCGAGCGTCGCGACGTTGGCCGATTTCGCGAACCATTCGCCCTGCTCGGCGATTTCCACGGGGAAACCGCCCGGCACCTGCATGCTGAACTCTTGCAGGTAGTTCGGGATAATCCCGTTCTGGTTCACGATCGCGAGCCCGAGCGGATTGCCGGTGCCGGTGTTTTGCACCTGGTTGTCGGTGTCGGTGCCGGGCCACACGAACGCGGCGACGTTCACGGTCCCCTGCGCATTTCGAGAGATGACCGAAATCGGGTTCATCGAAGCGCGCGTGCCGGGCACGCCGACTTCAGGCTGCTGATAAACGGAAGACTGGAAAGGCATGATGGGCCGTCCTTACGCGTGTTTGATGTTGGCGAGCGCCGGGAACTGCTTGAGCAGCGCAGCGTCGCCGGCGGCGTCGGTCGCGACATGCGCCGGTACCTTCGAACGCGCATCGATCAGCACGTCGACGATGCCGGCGTAGGCGACCTTGTCGTGCTTCGCCGGGTCCATGCCGCCGACCTTCAGCGCGTGCGCGTAGATGTCCTCGGCCGAGTCGAAGGCCATCGCATCGATCCGGCCGGTGATCGGTTCGACCTTCTGAGCGGCGCGGAAGCGTCCTTCGATCGACGTGCGTGCGCCGTCGGCCGCTGCCTTGATCTTCGCGTCCATCGCCGAGGCGTTCTTCGCCTCCTCGGCCTTCTTGGCTTCCGCGGCGCGGCGTTCTTCGTCAGCCGCTGCATCGGGATCGTCGTCTTCGTCGCTCGCGCCCTTGGCGCCAGCCTCCTCGATCAGCTTCTTCAGCTTTTCGAGCAGCGAGCCTTCCTCGTCGACCGCAGCGTCCGGTTCACCGAGCGCCTGGACTTCTTCGAGAGCTTCCTCGAGCGCTTCTTCGACGCCCGCAGTGTCAAGGCCCTCGTCCATCGCGACTTTCAGCTTCGGGAGCCGGGCCTTCATCGCCGCCTTCTGCTTCGGATTCAATTTCACGGTTCGTACCTTTTCGGGAGGTTGAATTTGGGAATCCGCCACCGTCACATCGGGACCGGCGCGCCCCTCGACGACCAGTGCGACGTGATTACCCATAATCTCCGTCATCACGATGTCGTATTGCGCGCCATTATAGGTTCCACTTTTAATGACGGGCTTATACCGATAGGAACTCGACAGCTCGCGCTGCTCGTCGCTTTCGATTTTATCGATATACTCGCCATCCCAGAATCCGAGTCCGTTATCGAGAAATTCCCCCTCAAAAACCGCATTTGACCCAGTTGAACCGATGATTAACTCGTTTTTCGGATCATCTGCGGTGACATGCTTGTGAACGAGCAGGATCGGCAGCATGTTGAACGTCGGAGCGGCCTTCTCCAGCTCCTCCGGCGGTCGGAAGACGCTGTAGACGCGCTCCGGATCGAGTCCGAGTTCTTCCCATCCCGGGATTTCGCGCCCCCAATACGGATTCACGCCTGCCTTCGAAATATGCGAGCGCTCGATAAACAATCGACCGTCCTTGTCATAATTCCGCACCGTCGCCTTATCAAAAGCCACGATAATTTCGTCTTTACTCGTCTTCATCATCAACACCCGGAATAATTGGCGCACCGACGCATCCGCAATTCGGTTCTTCGCCGGGGAAAATATATTCGCCATCGATCATAAGCCCCCGGGATAAATCGAAAACCTTCCCGTTTGCCTGGACATGTGAATGGCGCGGTTTCTTCCCGCCACCGAGGTGCAGCCAGCGCGCCTTCGTCACGCCCATCCCGAGCTGTCGCGCACGCGCCATCTGGGCGGTTGCCTTGTTGTTTTGGTCGGTCGCGATGAACGTCGCGCGCCGCCGCGTCACGCCGTAGCGTTCCTGAAGCTGGTCGGTCAGCGTCTTCAGGTCGCGGCCCGCCGTGACGCTGCGCATCACGATGCCCTCGACCTCGGTCGCATACTCGGACTGGATGGACTTGATCAGGGAGACGTTCTGTTGGATGGACGCCTGCAGGACGGTATTCGAGACGAGCGTGTCCTTCACGGTGACCGACATGCCCGTCAGCGCGACGGCGGCCTGCCGCGTGGCGTTCGTTGCATGCCGGTCGACCTGAGCAATGAAGCGCCGGGCGAGATCGGGCGCACGGTCAGCAAACATCTTCCGCCACTGCGACGCGCGGCGCGCGAGCTGCGCGGCGAGGTCGGCGGCCGGCGACGCGTCGGTCGCGATCTCCGATTCACGATCGCGGTACGTGGCGCGCAGCCAGTACAGCGTCGAGCGGTGCATCTCATCGATGAGGCGTTCAAGCGCACGCTGGTAGACGATGCGCACCGCGGCGCTCGGCCGCGCGGGCCGCATCTCGCCCTTGGCCTTGGGTGCGCGCGCCGGCATCAGGCCACCGCGCCGGCGCTGTCGGTGTCGCGCTCCTCGCCGCCGTCCAGACCTTCATCGACGTCGGGCTTCTCGGGCATCTGGTCGACGTCGATCGAGTCGTAACCGCTGTCCGGATCGCTCGCCAGGCGCGTGCGCTCCTCTTCCGGGCTGAGCACGCCGCGGTCGTAGTAGATCGCGAACGTGTCGGCGTTCGACTTGCGGTTCTGCGCCTTCTCGGCTTCCGACTGCTCATGCAGCGGCACGAAGCGGTGCGTCAGATCGTCATCGATCGTGCCGGTCTCGGAGAGCTGGATAACCTTGGTCGCGCGGTCGAGGTTGTCGGCGAACACGATCTGCTGCTGGCTCGACACATGGTCGTACCAATTCGCCTCGTCGTACTCGCCCGCCGAATTGAAGCCCTTCGGCGAGATCCCGAGCAGCTTCACAGCCGGCGTACGGCTGATCGCTGCGAGCAGCTCCATCTGCTGCGAAACGAGATCGGCGAGACCCGCCAGCGGCGTATTCACCTGCACGAAATCCTCGGTCTCTTTGTCGAGCGCCAGCAGACCGTCGTTCGCGCCGAGCAGCGACCACATCAGCGCGCGCGCCTTCAGCGATGCCGCATCCTCGTATCCGCCACCGTTGAGCAGCTGGCTCATGTCGGTCTTCAGGATCGATGTGCTGAACCGCTTCACGAGCTTCGCGACTGCGATGCGCACGGTGTCGAACCGGTCGACGTAGTCGAGCGCCATCTGCGCGAGCGGGATGCCGAAGAAGTTGTACGCCGGCTTGAGCAATACGGGCGGCTCGTTCTGCGTGAAGTGCAGCAGCCGCGACGAGTGCACCTTGCGGCCCTGCACGAGCCAGGCGTCGGGGCGGTAGTACGACTCCTCGAGCGGGTTGTCTGCGTTGTATGGCGCGGGGTAGCAGTTGATCGGCTCGATCAGGCGGAAGCCCTTGAACGAGTTTTTCCGGATCTTCGCGCTGTCGAGCGTGAGCGGCGTCTGGATCTCCTGCATCCCTTCGGCGGTGCGCGTCTGGTCGCCCATGTCGATGAAGAGCATGCACCCGCCGAAGTAGCCGGTCTTCTTCATCGCGCGGTTGAAGTACTTCTTCAAGTGATACTTCTCGGTCGATGCCTGGAGCGCCTTCACGCGCTTGGCGTCCGACTCTTCGCTTCCCTGGCCGGCGAACTCGATCCACTTCCGCGTCATCTCGTCGGCCAGCGTCTCGACCATCGCGCGGATGAGCGGATGCTGCGAGAGCAGCGATAGCGCGGCGTAGCCGATGAAGTCGACGCCCTGCATCTGGTTGAAGCCGGTGCAAGTGCCGAGCGTCGCGGCGAGGTTGTCGCAGACGGAATCCATCGCGACTTCTGGCGCGCCGGCGCCGGCCGGCACGGTGTCGGGCGCGACGACGGGCGGCTTGAACTTTGCCTGCCAGTCGATCGCGCCGCCGCGAGCGCTGTCCTGCGCGGCGAGCTGCTCGATCACGGCAGGATTGATCTTCACGCCTCGGCGTGGGCCTTCGTGCACCGGCCAATGCGGTTCGGTGCGCGCCAGCGCGCCGCCGACAGATGCCGGTGCCGGCGGGACCAGCGGCGCGCCGCCGATGATGTTTCGGATTTTCTGGAGCATGCGCGCCGCCTTGGTGGGTTACAAGAGGTCCGACGAGCTGTAGTCGCCCGTGGCGTCGGCCTTTCCGGACGCGACCGTATGGAGGTGCAGCAACGTTCCGATCGCCATCAGTTCGTTGTGCAGCTGATGCACGAGGTCGTTCTCGAAATCGCGCAGCTGCGCCAGCAGGCCGGCGAAGCGCTCGCGCGCCTCGGCGTGGTCCTCGACGTCGATCGCGACGTGCGGCAGCGGGTCAGCGGTCGGCGAGTCTGCGGAGGACGGCGGCGTGTCGGTCGACGACGGAGCGGAAGGCGCGGCGCCAGCAGTCGGCACACCGACAGCCGCGCCCGTGAGTTCCCCCGAAGTGTCGGCGGCCGCCGCGCTGGCGTCACCAGTGGCATCGGCGGGTGCAGCCTGGACTTCCGCACCAGCGGCATCGCTCGTCGACGCCGGATCGCCCGTGATGTTTCCCGCTTCACCTGCCGCGACGCCCGGCGCGCCGGTGTCGCCGGAGAGCGAGGCAGGCGCAGCAGACGAGGAGGTGCCGCTTTCGGGGGCGTCGGCCGCATTCGAGGCATCGGTGCTCGATTCCCCCGTGACACTCGCGGCAGCCGCCGCCGTGTCGTCGGTGGTGGGCGCGAGCGCGGCGTCGGTGCCGGAGGCGGCCGCCGTTTCGTCGGTCATGTACAGCGCGTGCGAAAGGCCGAGCACGGCGGCCAGAATCATACGAGTGCGCATTATTGAAAATCTCCAGAGAATTGGCCGATTTAGCCGGGTGAAAATGCTTTATGCGGTGGTCATCGCATTAATCGCGTCGGCCGAGATATTCAGCCCATTCCCGCGACCGCGGATATAACCGTCCATCGAATATCGAATGCCGTCGATGTGGTGATTCCACTTGTCGACGATTATAGGCAACACGTCCCCCGTTGTTTTATCGACCTTGTACGAGTAATTCTCGAATTCCTCTTTGGTCTTAACGCACCGTGAATGGATAATAATTCGATCAAAACCGCGTAAAAACGCGATTCCGTCCTCTACCGATCCACCCCACTTTTTAGCCGCGTCGATATTGAAACCTTGCTTCGCGACATGCGAAATGGTTTCAGGGCGCGAGCAATCGGCTTTGATTTTCCATTTTCGAGCGGCAGGGATGCCGAGATACTTCTTCTCGTCGGCGAGCTTCCACTTCGCGACCTGCTCGGGCCGCATGCCTTCCTTGCCGGCGAACAGCTTCCAGATGTCGTCGAGATCGACCTGTTTTCCGTGCGCCTCGTAGTCGATCATCAGGTCATTGCCGCGCACCCAGCAGCGATTGAGCGTCGTCGGATCCTGCGAGAACCCCCAGTCGGCACCGAAGAAGAAACGCGCGTTGGCCGGCGTATCGAAATCCTCGACGCGCCACTTGCCGGCGAAGATCAGCTCGTCGGAGCGGCGGTTGAACTTCCCTTCCCAGATCCAGTTGTACCGATCCATGTCGGTGCGCAGCATCTTCTGCCGCTCGAGCTCCAGCTCCTCCGGGAACCATGGGTTGTCCGACCAGTTGCAGCGGATGATGATCCGCTCGTCGTCTTCGTAGTACCCGTCGACCATCTGCTCGACGTACGGTGCGACCTCGTCGGCCCAGACCGGATCCGTCTCGCGATTCGGGTTGAACGTGATCCAGATCTCGGAGCCGGCCGCGCGGATGGTCGGGAACAGGATGTCGAGCGATTCGCGCGAGACGTTCTCGCCTTCGTCGATCCACGCGACGGTCACGCCGGTGAAGCCCTTCAACGCACGCTGGTTGCGGAACAGGCCACGGAACGAAAACCGGCTGCCGTTCGCCGGCACGCTGATCGACTTCTTCAGCCGGCGGAACGAGTCGCCGAGGTCGCGCCGGTCGATCTCTTCGGCGATTTCCTGATAGCTCGATTCCTCGATCGAGTTCTGGATTTCGCGCAGGCAGAGGTTGTGCTCACGGCGGGCCTGCGCCCGGGCCGAGAGGATCGAGACGACGGTCCGCGTCTTCATCGACCCACGGCCGCCGATCACGATCTTGCGCCGCTTCTTCTTCAGCAGGGGCGCCAGCTTCTCCGCGATCAGCACGGTCGGCTCGGCGTCCGTCTCCTCGCCATCGACCGTCAGGCACCTGATCACGTTCCGGTCCATGTCGACGATGCCGAACACGGCCGGCCGGTCTTCGGTGGCGACGCCGGAGAAGTAGGACTCGACGCGGGTGATCGCAGCGTGTGAGAGGCGGCGACGGCTCATGCGACCTCAGGAATGTGCGCGTCGACATCATCGGTGAGCATGCCGCCGCGGATGGGCCGCAGCCAGTCATCGCGCAACCAGCATCGGCGCACGAACGAACGGGTGCGTTCGCAGAACCACGGCACATGGAACTCACACAGCCAGCACTGCACGCCGGGCACCGGCAAAGTGCCGAGATCGCACTCGCCGGCGATACCTACGTTGACGAACTTCCGGTCGAGCGTCCGGAGAAAGCCAGGTGGCACGACGATGTATGCGAGATCGCCCGGTTTGCAGTTCATCGCTTACTTCCCTTGCGCCGCGAGCGCCTTCTCGACCTGCGTGAGGCGGTCGGCCAGCTCGCTGATCTCCAGCACGTCGAGCTTCGCGCGGATCATGTTGACGAGCTGCTGCGCGACGTCGGGCGAGACCTTGCCGGCGGCGACCGCGCGCAGCACCGCGTCGACCTGCTGCACCGGCGTGCCTTCCTCTGGGAAATCGAACTGCACGGCGGGCGCGACGGGCTTCGCCGCCGGCGCGACGCGCGTCAGCAATTCCTTCAGCATGAGCGTGTCGCCGCCGGTAATCGCGAGCTCGGCGACCTTCTTGTAGAAGCCCTTCTCGTTGAGCTTCGTCTGTTCCTTGATCGCGTCGAGGATCTTCGTGCGCATTTCCTTGCCGCGGCGCTTGGCCGGCTGACGATCAGCGCTGAATCGGGTCGCCGGGTTGCCGAATGCTTTTCCGTTTTCCATACCGTTCCTTCGGGTGGTGGGTGGATCAATGCTGCTGGTCATCGCGCCAGGCCACGAACGGCCGGCGCAGGAAGTGGTTGAATCGATCGGCCGCGTGTTGGTTCGTCGCCAGCTCGCGACGCGACTCGACCTTGCACACGGTGCGGATGAACGTCGCGGCCTCGTCGATCGTGACGGGGTCGCTGTTGACGTAGGTGCCGACCCACTCGCGGAACTGCGGGTCGCGCGGCAGCATGCCGGCGAGCTGGACGAGGTTCATCGGCTGCCTCCATGGTTGGCAAACTCGCCATGGATGAGGTCGGCCGCGAGGCAATAAACCTCGTGTGCTTCATGCGGCGTGGCGTAGGTGCCGAGGAATCTCCGGGCACCCGGAACGCGAATGTACGAGTACCACTTGCGAAGTCTCGGGCTCCAACAGACACCTTTGAAGCCCATCGTGTTGTTGCGCTGACGGCCCTTGTTTACGTTGTTTTGGCCTTTGGTGCACTCGCGCAAATTGGCTTTGCGGTTATCCGCCTTGTTGCCGTTCGCGTGGTCCGTCAGGACTGCCGGATCCGTGAGTCCGAGCACATCACGGTGCATGAAGATCTTGCGTGCGGATGCACCGCTTCGATCAAAGCGGAAGGCATATCCGGTTTTATCGGTCAGCCAGCGATGAACCGAAAGACGCTGGAAATCCTCGTCGTCAACGAGAGCAAACTTGCCGCCAGTCAAAGGGATATATGCCATGGCTAAGCCCCAAGCGGATCAGCGACCGGCAGCTCGAGCGCGAGGCCGGCCTGCGGCTGCGCGACTGCAATCGGCGTGATGGTGACGATGACGCGAGCCTCGCCGTCTGGTTCGCGCCGCGTGGCGCTGTCCGACCAGATGCGGCCGTCGTCCTCGAACGCTACGCCGTTCAGCGCGTCGTAGACGACCTTCCGCGCATTGTCGACATCAAGGCAGCGGACGGTGTCGTCCCACGTGGCGCCGTGCTGGCGCATGCGCTTCTGCCAGTCCTGCGGGCGCTGCGGGTAGAGGTCGATGTGGACGTGCACGCGGCCGGCGATCGGACGAATGCCGTGCGCGCGGCACAGCATCGCGACCTCGGCCTTGTACGCCTTCGCGTCTTTCGTGGGCACGATCGTGATGCGCGGGCCGATGCGCACCGGGTGCCAATACCTATTCGCCGATATGGGATATGGCAGCTTGACGGTCAGCATGGCGCCACCTCCGCGCGCCGCGCTTCCTCGACGCGACGCATGCGCTCCGCGATCACGCGCAGCGTCTCGCACTCGGTGTCGGTCAGCGCGAGGCCGGCCGCATTCAGCTGGATCTCGCCGCAGCGGATCGTGACGGACGGACGCGTGCCATATGCCGAAACGTACATGGCGCCGACGATGGCCTGATGCAGGACGTCGACGAACTGAATCGGCTTTATCTTCGAGCGGTCGATTGAAGCGATGCTGCGGGCGACCTCGAGCGCGTGCCGATCCCATTCGGCGGGCGGGGTGCGCGTGCTCATCGTGCGGCCTCCATCAGCGGGCGCAGTTCCTCGCGCACCGGGTTCTGGGCGAGCTTGTGCAGCGTCTCGAGAAAAGCCGGTTCGGCGTACACGCCGGTCTGCTCGATCTGCAGCAGCAGCTCGAGCGCGCCGATGCGGATCGCGCGCACCTGGTCGGGGGTGGGAAGGACGGGAGCGTGGCTCATGCATCGGTCTCCGAGAAGTGGGGTTCAGCGTGCGTCGGGCCGGTCACGCTGCCCGACGGAATGTCGTATTGCCTGCCGATCTCGCGCGTCAGCTCGATCAGCTCGTTCTCTGCGGCGAGGATCGCCTTGTAGCCGGCCGACGTGCGGCGCAGGAACACCACGCGCTCGGCCTTTTCGCGGTGCTGCACGAGCACCGCCGTGATGGCGTCGTTGCTCGTCGACGAGCCGCGGAAGTGGCACGCGCAGTACCACTTCCCCGACACGCCGAACGAGCCGAGCAGCGGGCAGCCGTATGCGGCGCAGCTGCCTGCCGGGACGCCGTCGGTGCTCATCGCGCAGCGCCACTACAGAGGGAAGCGCGCGCAGCATCGATCGCACGCCCGAACTGCTCAGCCGGCTCCCAGTACACGGCCTTCCAGCGGTCGTAAGCTTCGCGCGGCGTACTGCCGAACCCCGTTGCACCATGCGAGCGACAAATCCACTCGAACCCGACACCTGACCAACAGACGGTGCGGGAGATTCGCGGCTTCGTCATGCTCGGTGCGCCTGCCTTCAATCGAACGAGATCGACCGCGCAGACAGCGCATATCACCGGGCCACCGCATTTGGCTTTCGCGCCGTCGGGGCGCGGAAACGCGTGGCCGTGGCCGGAGTTCGGGTTCGTCATGCCCGCACCTCCGCCGCGTAGCCGGCCACGCGCCGCGCCGCCACCTGCTTCAGCTCCGCCGTGTGCTCGGCGTCCTCACGTGCGCGGGCGGATTTCTCGGCAGAGGCGCGGGCTTGCGCGCTCCCAATCCCCCCCACGATCGCCTTCAACCGCGCGAGGTTCGCCTCGACGTCGACGCCGGGTGCAGGATCGCTTTCGCCCGTCAACAAAGGCACGACGGCCTGTGCATGGGTCAGCTGCAGGCGCCCCGCGCGCACTGCCTGCTCGACGACCTCGATGCGGCGCTGCGCGTCGAAGCCCTGCGAGACGACCCACTGCGGCGCCGCGTTGAGCCCGCGATTCCGGTCGACAATCCGCGCGTATGCCGCCTTGAACGCCATCCGCGCACCGATCTCGTCACCGTCGAAAACGGGCGCAGCGATCGCCCATGCCTCGGCGATTTCCTGCGTCCAGACGACGGTCTCGCGCTCGTCGGCCGAACGGATCGCGACGGCCCATGCCTCGTCCGGCTCCGGCCGACCGTCGCTCATCTTCGGCAGGTGCTTCAGGATCGACGCGGGCGTCGGTGCGAACTCGCTCGCATCGATGTGCCGGCCGATCGCGGCGAGCACCATGTGCAGCGGATACGGTGCGAGCCGGTCGAAGAACAGCCGCAGCACCTGCGGGCTCGGCAGCGGCTGGCGAGCAGCCTCGAACGCGAGATTCAACTCGCTCATGAATTCGCGCTTGTCGTGGTCGTTCACGGTCAGTGCTCCATGTCGATGACGTTCGGATCGTTGGTCGGGATGCCGGCGAGGAATGCGGCCGCGTTCGCTTCACTGATCGCGCGCCGGCGCTCCTCGGCCGACATGCGCTGGAATTGCGGTTGCGGGCGCATGCCCGGCGTCGATTCGTCCTCCCAGCGGCGCTGGTTCAGCCACGTTGACGCGAACGGGATGAACTTGCCGTCCTCGCGCAGCCACTGATCGCAGCGCTTGAACCGGTCGAGCGCGTCGAGGATCTGTTCGAGCAGTTCGGCAGACGGCGCGAGCTTCGCGAAAGCCTTGCGGGCTTGCACCTTTGCGTCTTTGCGCGGGTAGAGCTTCCAGAAGCTTGCAAAGCTTTCATCTTTATCGATTTGCGCCGGAGCTTTATCGATTTCGTTATCGGTGCCTTTATCGGTTGCGTTATCGATGGCTTTATCGATTTCCCTCGCGCACGTTGGTGTTGGGTTGGTTTTGGTTTTGGTCTTGGTTGTTGTTTTTCCAGTCAAAAACCTGAAAAACCTTGGAAAAACCACTCCCCCCAACCCCCCCTCATCCCGCGAATCGATAAGGTTTCGATAAGAATCGATAAAGCTCAGGGACGAATCGATAAAGGTCTCGGGGGCGGAATCGATAAGACTTTGCTGCGGATCGATAACGCTTTCTTTATCGAACCGATAAAGCCAGCCCACTTCGATAAGGGCAGTCGAGAAGCCGTCGAGACGCACGAACTGGTCGATCCACTCGGGCTTGATGCCGAGTGCCAGGCCGTCGGCGAGGTGCCGGTCGGCCCACGACCAGATGCGATGCAGGCGGCCGACGACACTGAACTCGTCGACGCCAAGGCGTGCAGCGATCGCGATCACGATCGGGTCTTCGGAAAGGTCAGCGCTCATTTTGATCCAGTCGCCGGACATGACTACCCCCGGCTCGCTACGGTGAGAGGTTTCGGGATGCGGGTCATGCCTTCCTCCCGCGCGCCGGCGGAAACGGCAGCGTCAGGCGCAACGCCTTCCAACGGATGCCGCCGAGGGGATGCCGAGGAAAGAGCGGGCGCAGCGCTTCGGGCGTGCGCGCACGTGGCACTTCACGCACGAGGGCCTGCACTTCGGTGGTAGTCCAGCGACTCACGCCCACCTCCATGCCGCGCCGAACGCGAACGTGACGAGGAGCGCCATCCAGGCATCAATCAGGATTTCAATCATGGTCAGCCCCTCATCCCGCAATGCCGGCTTTCTTCAGCAGATCGAGCAATTCCGGGCCGAGCGCCTGAATCTGTTCAAGCGCGGCCTGTTTCGTGTTGCGGCGATCGCCGAGGAATTTCTCGCAGAGGTAGTACAGCGGCGTCATATCGCCGCTCACGTCGAGATAGCGTTCGAATGAATCGAGCGAGAAATGGCGTTGCGTATCGTCGGCGAGTTGAGCACTGAGATTGCCCGGCGCCTGGTCTAGATCGACGGCGATGCGCTTAAGGCCGCGTTGGTAGACGCCCTGGGCGACGCATTCCCGCACGTTTCGATAGCGCTCGATGAGGCCGGGCTCGAAGTCCAGCGTGAGCTGCCCGGCACCGGCATTGATGTTGGCTGATTTCATGTTCTATCGGTCGCTATCGGTGGTTATCAATCGCGGCGATGAAAAATGGCGACAAGCGCCACGCGAAAGAGATGGGCCGCCGGTCAGGCGGGGATCTGTGCGTCGGAATCGGAGGACGTGACTGCCTCGACGGCCGGGATGAAGCCGGCCGGCACGCGATCAGCAAAACCGCGCTGAACGGCCGCGCCAATCACCGCAGCGGTTCGTTGCGTATCGAGTTCGTCCGGCCATTGCGGGATTGCACCCTTGGTGAGCCCAAGCGCTCGAGCAAGGGCGGCGCCGGTGCCAAAGATGGCGATGGCCTGCTGCTTCGTGAGGTTCATGTGACGGCTCCAAGAGGTCTCAAGCCGAAGTATAGAACCCTAAACTGCAATTGAAAAGCAATCTAAACCATGAACGGTTTAGATTTCTAACCTATGAGCACACTCGACCAACGAATCCAGACCATCCTTCACGAGACCGGCGTCGAGCAAATCGAGCTCGCAGCAGCGGCTGGCGTGACCAAAGGCACTGTCAATCAGTGGCTCGACGGAAAGATCAAATCGATCAAACTCGAGTACGCTCTCGGGATCGAGGAGCGATGGGGATACAACCCCGTCTGGGTCGTGATGGGCAGGGGCCCGAAGAAGTCGAGCGACCGGCCGGTGCGCGATGAGAGTAAGCAGCCGGACGTGATTCAAATTCCCCGTTTCGATACAGGGGGAGCGATGGGATATGGAGTGGAACTGCGCGATCAGCCTGGGATCATTGAGACGTTGCGCGTCAACAACGAGTGGATCAGCAAAAACCTGAAAAACTACACGTCGATCGAGAACCTATGCGTGGTGACAGGGTTCGGGGATTCGATGCGCCCGATGTTCAACCCCGGCGACCCGCTGATCGTCGACATTGGCGTGCGAGTGGTTGAATACGATGCTGTCTACTTCTTCCGCGTGGGCGACGAGGGGTTCATTAAGCGCCTGCAGCGCATCCCGACCGAAGACGGCTTGATGCTTCGCGCGAAGTCTGAAAACCCCAGCTATGACACATGGGACATCACGCCGCGAATGCCATTCGAGGTGTTCGGGCGCGTGCTCAAGGTCTGGCGCAGCGAAGATTTCTGACGAAAATGATCTGGCCTTTTGTGAAAAAGCGCAGCGGTCCATTACGCGCATCGGATGCGCCAATCGATCCGAAACTGGCGCGCTGGCAGTCGCAAGGGATTCGACGCGTTTGCTTCCGAGCCGGGGCCCCAGGTAGATGTGCAGCGGCGCAGTCAGCGAACGGCGCTATCTATCCAATCGAAAAAGCACCGGAAATTCCTCTGCCTGCATGCGATGCAGCGAATTGCTGGTGCCTGATCTCGCCGCATATTGATGGCGTGGATGAATAATTTTACGGGGCTCAGCGTTACGCGTACCCCTCTGGAGATACCTTGATGAAACATGCCGTCATGATAGTTCTCGTCGTTGCAGCCAGCGCACAGGCCCAATCGCAATGGGGCATCAAGAGCTATCAGCAACTCGGCGCCACCCAGTTCACGATGAAGGGCGACCAGAAAGAGGTGCAGCCAATGGCACCGACGACGAAGCGCTGCGTCTTCGAGGCTGGCCTTCTTGCGAAGATGGCCCAACTGCGCGATCTTGACGTCCCCGAAAAGGAAACGCGTGCCGCGATTGCACGGGATGTCCAGCATGAAAAGTCCTACAGCCCAGAATTCGTTTCCTCATCGCCAGCACTGGTGACGCGCGTATATGCCGAAGGCTGGAAAACCCCATCCGATGTCCGTATGGCCTACCTGAAGCAATGCGATCCGAAGACGTTTAACTGGTACTGATCGCCCACCGCCGCACCCATCCCGCCCTCGGAGCGGGATTTTTTTCGTCCTGCGGTTTAGTTTTCTTGACTACGCCGGAATAGTTTTCTAAACTTGCCTCACGTTCAAACGAACCGCGAGGCCCCGAATGTTCCCGAACCCGATCACCCCCAGCAACGTCCGCACGACGCCCGCGCGCGCAGATGCATATGCGGACCGCGTGCAGGCGGAGGCTGACGCACGCGCCGACGCTGACGAATGGCGCGACGAGCTGGTCGCGGCCATCGCGAAGGAAAAGCTCACTGCGAAGCTAGCTGCGCTTCCGATCGTTGACCTGATGGACGGGGTGCATGCGATCGACGAAATGGACTGCGGCGTGCTGCGCGCTGCGTGGCGCGTGTCCGACGAATCGCTTGGGCGCCACTTCCGCCAGTTCGTCATCCGTCAGATGAAACTGTCGGCCGAGCTCGAAGCCGAGAAGTCCGCAGATAGCGAGGCCTGACATGCACTCCATCCAATTTTTCGTCGTCGGTGTCCTCGCGGTAGGCGTGCTGACGCTGGTGATTCTGGCGGTCGAGGCGATCAAGCGCCGCGGTCGCTCGCGCTGACCAACCCACCTCCGGGAGACCATTATGAAACTCAAATCGCTGACCATCCGCCGCCGCGAAAGCTACGAGAACAACGGCGGCACGCTTTCCGCCGAAGCCATGTTCGAAGGCCCGGGCGGCAAGATCGAGATCGAACTCGCGCCCGGCTTCATCGTGCGCGTGCTGGCGCTGATCGAAGAGGACGCCGCGCAACGTGCGAAGCGTCTCTGTGCTTCCGTCGAAACGGCGATGGTCGATGCAGTCGATACCGCACGGCTGATCGAGTCGGACGCGAAGCCGCTCGCGATCGAGGCCTGACATGAATGAGATCAAGCGCACGCCGTGGCCGTGGTCGGTTGCAGAACTTGGCGACGGTGATCCCTATCAGGTGAACGCTGAACGAGGAATCGTCTGCGATACGGCGACTGGAACCTTCGCTTGCGATGAATCGATCGCGAATGCACGTCTGATCGCCGCCTCCCCCGACATGGCCCTCGCCCTCGAAATGATCGCCGCCGATGCCGACGCGGGGAATAGTCGGCTCACGTCCGGCGTTCGCCTGACGCTCGACGCCGCCCTCATCAAGGCCGGGCGCAAGGCTGCGCCGGAGAAGGTGCGGCACTTCACTACGGCAGGAGACGCACGATGAGCACGACCAACACCATGCCGAAGCAAGGCGACGAGGTCTACGACATTCGCGGCCGCGCTGCCGACTACGTCGCACGCACCGACGACGGTCACATCGTGCGACCGGTCTACGAGCACGACGACCGCGAGGTGTCGTACGGCAAGCCCGAGGTCTGGAACGAGGTGTTCACGACGCCTCCGGTCGAGAAGCTGCATGCAGAAGTCGCAGCGCTTCAGACCGATCTCGCAGCGGCCCGCGACAGCTTGCAGGAAGTGCGTTCCGTACGCATCGCCGAGGATCGCGAGTATGCGAGCCGCGCAGCAACGCGTAAGCAGTTCGCGCAGTTGAAGAAGCTCGACGACTTCATCGCCGGGAAGATCACGCACTTCGTCGTGACGCAGAAATACAGCGAAAAGATCTCGATCCAGACGTTCGAGGATTTCATGAAGCCGGCTGATCGATACGAGCGCAGCACACGCCTGATCTCGCTGTTTGGAGATTCAAAAGGCGACCTCGGTTGGTACTGCAACCAGTGGACTGATCCCGGCACGAACGGTCACAACGGGGAATGCTTCCCGGCGACATCGCTGGAGGAAGCTCAACAGATCGCCGCTGAGTGCATCGAGAAGCGATTCGCCGCAGCACGTGAGGCGAAGCATGGCGGCCTCGCCGCTGAACTCGTCGCGGCTGCTGCTTCGATGGGCGTCACTGTCCCGCAAGACGTCTGCGAAAGAGCCGCCGAATTTAACGAGCAGACGCGCATCTCGAACTTGAAGCATGCGCGCGAGCAACTCGCGAAGGCTGAAGCGGCTGTGCGCGAGCTGGAGGGAAAGTGATGCGCGCCCCTCTCAACAGCCCAGCGCCTGTATTTCGCGGTTACAGCCGATCGGTTGTAACGCGCCCGGCGAACGACAACGCGCTGCTCGCGTCGTGCAACCGCGTGCATCGCTCGATCCAGATCGGCGCGGCGATCGGTTTCGGTGCCTGCGTCGGCGTCGCCTGGTGGCTGGTCGTCGCGCTGCGCGCGGGAGGTGCCGCGTGACGCCCTTCTTCTTCGTCGGCGCGCTGATCGACCGCTTCGCGCAGCTGCTCGAACGCCTGCATGCCCGCAGTCCCGTCGCCGCCTATCTCTTCGCCATGCTGATCGCCGCCCTGTGCACGATCGCGCTCGCCCTTCTCAACCAGGACGGCACGGCCGTCGCCCCCATCAACGCGAGGTACGCGTGATGTTGATCGAACACCTCGACATCGACGAGTATCACGCGCGCGGCGAGATCTCGAAGTCGCAACTCGACACAATCAACACGTCGCCCGCGCACTTCTGGGCGCTGCATCGCGATCCGGGCCGGCCGGCGCCGACGGCGCGCGGCGGTCAGTTGGAGGGCAACCTCGCGCACTGCACGATCCTCGAGCCGAATGAGTTCGTGATGCGGTATGTCGTCGGCCCGACGGTGAACCGCAACACGAAGGTCTGGAAGGAGTTCGTTGAGGCAAACCCGGACCGCATCGCCATCCAGCAGGACCAGTACGATACCGCGTGGCGCCAGTCGGACGCCGTGCGCGCGCTGCCAGAGATTCGCGAGGCACTGTCGCGCGGCCGCGCCGAAGTGTCGGCGTTTTGGACTGATCCGGCGACGGGCGTGGCGTGCCGCTGCCGGCCGGACTTCGTCAGCGATGTCGACGAGTCGGCCGTGATCCTGCTCGACGTGAAGACGTTCAGCAGCGCTGCGCCGGACGAGTTCCGTCGGCAAGCCGCGCGCAAGCGCTACCACGTACAGGACGCGTTCTACGGCGATGGTTATTCGATTGCCGCAGATGTCGACGTGCTCGCGTTCGTGTTCATCGCCGTCGAATCTGATTACCCGCACGCCGCGCACGCGCTGATGCTCGACGAGCCATCGCGCGCGCAGGGCCGCGCCGACTACGCACGCAACCTCGCGACCTACGCACGCTGCGAAGCGACTGGCCAGTGGCCCGGCTACCCGTCCGCAATCTCTCTCATCACTTTGCCCGCATGGGCCTTTCAGGACTGAACCATGAACGAACTCGTCGCATCCCCGTTTGGCAATCGCAGCACCGCCGTCGCCGACACTGCAGGCGCTCGGCAGGACCAGAGCCGTGAGCTCGCCGAAACGCAGGTCAAGTACCTGATGGCGCAGCAGTTCCCACGCGACGTCATCGCGAACACGGACAAGATTCTGAACGCGTTCACGCGCCCGACGCTGGCCGAGCAGTCGCAGTACCAGTTCTCGCGCGGCGGCAGTGACATCAGCGGCCCGAGCATCCGCGCGGCCGAGGCGATGGCGCAGCAGTGGGGAAACATCGAACAGGGCTTCCGCGAGCGCTCGCGCGGTGTCGATGGTAAGGGCGTGCCGTTCTCCGAAGTCGAAGCGTTCTGCGTCGATCTCGAAAGCCGCACGACGAAGCGCTTGCAGTTCATCGTGCGCCACTGGCGCGACACGAAGTCGGGCGGCTACCAGTTGAAGGACGAGCGCGACATCTACGAGCTGATCGCCAACCAGGCGCAGCGCCGCGTGCGCGCGTGCATCCTCGCGCTGATCCCGGGTGACGTCGTCGACGCGGCCATGCAGCAGGCGGCCGTGACGTTGAACGCGAAGGCCGACACGTCGCCCGAGGCGGTGCAGAAGATCATCGCCGCGTTCGACCAGTTCGGGGTGACCAAAGAGCACATCGAGAAACGCATCCAGCGCCGCCTGGACGCGATCACGCCGGCGCAGGTCGTTACCCTCAAGCGCATCTACGCGAGCCTGCGCGACGGCATGAGCGGCCCGGAGGAGTGGTTCGAGATGGGCGAGCCCGCGGCGGCCGCCGGCGAGACGACGACGCTGAAGGATATCGCTGCGCGCGGCGCAGCGCGGAAGCCGAAGAAGACCGCCGACGAAGTGCCGCCGCCGGCAGACGGCCCGATCGTCGACGAGGCCGAAATGCTGCGCCGGATCGAGTCGTGCACCGACGTCGACGTGCTCGACCTCTGCGCCGATGAGTTCCGAGACTACCCGGACGACGTCCGCGCACGCCTGACCGAGGCGTATAACCAGCGCCGCGAAACGCTGCTCGGCGCGTAACCCCACCCTCACCCACCCGGAGTCAGCATGTTCAAAATCGAAGACACCCTCGCGAAGATCGTTTCCGCAACGAACGTGAGCGAGAAGCACGGCGCGGAACGCGTGCCCGCGCTCTCCATCGGCCTGTACGTCGTCATGGGCGGCGAAGTGCTCGGCGACTTCGATCCGGCGCTGCGCGCGATGTTGTACCGCAAGCCGCAGCCGAAGCCAGGCGAGCTGCCGATGGAACACGACGGACTGACCGAGCTGCGCTTTCCGTTCATGAGGAATTTGGCCTGGGATCGGAAGTGGCCCGGCTACCTGCTGCGTTTTCATATCGGCGCGAGCGGTATGGAGGACGTGATTCTCGCCGAGTGCGAGCTGAAGGACATCCGATTCACCGTGCAGGAAGGCGGCTCGGTCGGCATCAATTTCAAGATCGCCGCGCATCCGAACAGCGCCGAGGATCACGGGAAAATCTGTACGCGCCTGCAGCAGGAAATCGGCATCACGCTGACGCCGCCGGACAACTACGTCGATCCCGATCTGTTCGGCAAGCCCGAAGGCAACGCGAGCGACGCGCACCGCCCCTTCGCCGGCTCGGACCTCGACACGTAGCCCGACGAGGAAGTCGAGGAAGAGTGACCCGTCAGCCGCGCGGCACCCGTCGCGCGGCAACCGGCCTCATCGGAGTCGGCGCGGATGACGGATGGGCCCCGTCACCCCCAAAGCGAACTGGCGCTTTCATGCTAACCACGCTGCCTTATGCGACCGCGCTGACCCCATTGAGGCTTTATCTGTAGAGGAAGCGACCATGACCATTCGTTTCGGCTCGGTGTGCAGCGGTATCGAAGCGGCAAGCTGCGCCTGGCATCCGCTCGGATGGCAGACCGAGTTCGTCAGCGAGATCGAGCCGTTCCCGAGCGCTGTGCTCGCGCACCGCTACCCGACCGCGCCGAACCTCGGCGACATGACCAAATTCAAGGAATGGCCCGATGCAGCTATTGATCTTCTCGTCGGAGGAACTCCCTGCCAAAGCTTCAGCGTCGCCGGACTGCGAAAGGGACTGGCTGATCCGCGTGGCAACCTCATGCTCACCTATCTTGCCATTGCTGAGCGCTATGCTCCCCGCTGGCTGGTCTGGGAAAACGTCCCCGGTGTCCTGTCATCAAACGGCGGACGGGATTTTGGAACCCTCCTCGGCGGCCTGGCAGAACTCGGGTATGGGTTCGCATACCGGGTTCTTGACGCTCAGTTCTTCGGAGTGGCCCAGCGACGCCGCCGTGTGTTCGTTGTCGGGCATCTTGGAGACTGGCGACGTGCCGCGGCAGTACTTTTTGAGCGCGAAAGCATGCTCGGGCATCCTCCGCCGCGCCGCGAAGCGCGAAAAAGAATTGCCGGCACCCTTGCGGCGAGCACTGGAGGAAGTGACGAAAACGATGCTGTCAATGGCCGATTGATTCCGGATGTTGCCCGTGCATTGACAACGAGCAATCAGAGAATTGATGCGGAGACGGAGACGTTGCTCGTTGCTCACGCGCTGCGCGGCGAAGGATTCGACGCCTCCGAAGATGGGACCGGGCGCGGAACGCCTCTCGTGCCTGTGCCGTTGCTGTTCGATACGACGCAGATCACGAGCCCGACGAATCGCAGCCAACCGCGGGCAGGCGACGCGTGCCATCCGCTCGCATCCCGCGCGCACGCACCAGCCATCGCATTCGTCTGCAAGGCGTCAGGCCAGAACGGCTTCGGCGTTGGAGAAATTGCGTCAACGATGCGCAGCATGAGCCACGCTGGGTCACATCAGAACGGCGGCGGGCATCTGGCCGTCGCCTTCCAGGCTAGCCAGTCCGGTGTACGACTCGGCGAAGCCCATGCCACGCTGGACTCCAACAACGGCTCGCGGCGACACAACGGTGTCGTGTCGGGCTCGGCCGTACGCCGCCTCACACCGCGCGAATGCGAGCGCCTGCAAGGCTTCCCCGACGACTATACGCTCATCAACGTGAGGGGCAAACCTGCCGCCGACGGCCCGCGCTACAAGGCGCTCGGAAACAGCATGGCCGTACCCGTGATGCGCTGGATCGGCGAGCGAATCGAGCTCATCGAATCTCTGACCTACTGAGAGACCACCACCATGACCACCAACACCTATTCCGAAACGAATCTCGAAGTGATCGAGAAAGCGCAGTACTGCCTGAAGCACGGAGAGACGGAAAGCGTCGAGAACTGGCTCGATTTGCTGCGCGAGAGGCTGTCTGCCAATGAGACAGGTGCGGAAGGGGCGCCGGCCGACGAGCGGGCGTGCACCTGTGGCATGACGATGGGTCACACCCGTTCCTGCTCGTCGCCGACGATATGTCGGTCAGCGGCGACGCCAAGCTTGCCGATGCGCTTCGCGCCCTTCTCGCATCTACGCCGCAGCCGAGCGGCGAGGTGACGGAGGTAGAGATCAGCGCCGCCGGCCGCGTTCTCTCGGATAGCAATGCCGATCTGTGCTATGTCGATCGCGACGACAACTGGAAGATCCACGGCGATGAATTCAGGCTCGAAGCGAAAGCCGCACTTGAGGCCGCTGCCGCCGCCCGGCGCACCACGTCCGGCAGCAAGAGCGTGCTTCATCGTCTCGCGGAAAGTCGAGAGGAAGATGCTGCTCGCTTCCTCGCCTTATGTGAGGAATTGAATTCCAACCGTCGGGGCGTGCATTACGACGGAATGCTGATATGGGACGCCATGTGTGATGCCGTCGGAAATGATCTCGACGGAAATGGCTTTCGCAAAGCGGTAGACGTTGCAATTTCTCTCAAAGCCGCCCGCGCCCAAGGAGGCGAATGAAATGAGCAAGTACCAGAAACTCGACGCGCTGATCTTGGCAGAGATCAACAGCGAACCCCGGTCATTCACGAGCCTGCGCGGCTGTCGAGCGGTCATGGCCGAGTGCGACCGCCACGCCAAAGAAGCCGGCACCACGCGCTCGCGCTACGGCGTCGACGACTGGCGCGTTCTCGACCGTCGACTTCAGGCGCTGCGCAAGGCTGGCGCGATCAAAGCAACGGGAAAGGGATGGGTGCGCGCATGACCGACCCCGACGACGACTGGACCGAACCCGAGAAAGAGGTGGATGACGGCTATGCCCGTTGTCCGCACGGCATGCCGAAGTGGGATTGTGATTGGTGTGGGGAGGAGCGTGATGAGTGAGCGCCCCTACCCCGCGTCCCTGACGCCGGCCCTCGGCCGCGTGCTCGGCATGATGGTCTGGGAAACCGGGCCGATCGCGCACGCGCTGCGCGCCGCCGGCCACGCGATCGAGCGCACGCCGGAGGCCGAACAGGCCGCAGTGCTCTACTGGCTCACCGGCTTCGCGCTCGAGCACGGCGCGGACTGGGAACGGCATGCGGCCGCCGCGCTGCTCGTGCTCACCGAGGCGAGAGGAGACTGAGCATGGGGCGTCGACGCATTTCCGAGCCGCGCGTGCTGAACGCGGACAACGTGTTCGCGCGGATGGTTCCGGGGCGAACGTATCCCGCCTACGTGATCGCCGCGAGCTTCAAGGTGCCGACGAAGGATGTCCGGCCGCACCTCGACGCGCTGATCCGGTCGGGGCTGATCGAGCACAGCCACGCACTCGCGAAAACGCTCGGCTTCCGACGCCCCGGAAAGCAGCCGCAGAAGGAACAGCCGCCGGCCGCCGCTGACACGAGCATCGCCGCAGCACCAGCGCCGCCGAACCTGAATTCAACCCTGACCGGCTACGAACGCGAAATCCGTAGCTGGGTCGAACTCTGCTTGATGACGAGGGCACGATGACCGAACTTTCTCAACTCGCACAGGAGATCGCGGCACGCCTGACGCCGCATGCCCTATGGGATCTGGCCGAACTGGCCGCCTACCTGCACCGTAGCGAGCAGCACACGCGGCAGTGGATCATCACGCAGGATGGTTTCCCGCGCCCAATTCGCATCCCGTCAGGCAAGAGTGCCACTGAGCGCGCGCGGCCGCTCTGGCGCGCGAAGGACGTGATTGCATGGGCCGAGTCTCACGTCGAAGCCTGATGGAGCTTGTCGGCAAGATCAGCGGCGTGCGGCGCGTAGTAGACGGCCTGCAGGATGCGCAGGTCGCGGTGGCCGCTGATCTTCGCCAGTTCCATCACGCTGAAAATCTTCGATAGCCGCGTCAGGGCCTCACGGCGCGCGTCATGGAAATGCAGGTCGACCAGCGCGGCCGCCGTCTTCGCTTTCCGGAATAGCGCGTCGCGCGCCGGTGCGTCGACACCGAACACATTCCCCTCGAACTCCTTCTTCAGCGGCGTGAACTGCTTCAGCACCGCGAGCGCGCGCGGCGAAAGCGGCACGTCTCGAGCGACACCAGTTTTCGTGCGCGGCAGGTGCACATAGCGCTTCTTCGTGTCGACCTCGTCCCACGTCATTCCCTCGATCTCGCCGGCACGCATGGCGGTCTCGATCGCGAACACCAGCATCGCGCCGATCCTCGCCGATTTCGTGGCCGGCGTCTCGTCGTCTCGATAGCCTAGCCGCTCGAGCAGCAGCGCGACTTCTTCATCGGTGATGCGCCGCTTGCGCGGCTCGGGTTCGGTCGGACGCCGCATGCCGGTGAGCGGGCTCTCGGTGATCCACTTCCATTCATCGCGCGCGGTCGTGAATACGTGCGACAGCAGATTGATCTCGCGCAGCACCGTCGCCGTGCCGACCTTGTTTCGGCCGGCATCCGCATCGCCGGCAATCCTCGCGTCTCGCCATCGCCCCATGTGCTCGGCGGTTACGTCCGCGAGCGGCATCGCGGCCAGGTCCGGGAAGTCTCGGATGAACGCAGCGAAGCGGATCGCCTCCCATCGCGCAGTGCGCTTCGTCGGGCTGACACGCTTCTCGTACTCGCGCAGCGCGTCGGCGAAGGTGTGCTTCGTGCCGGGTGTGAGCTTACCGACGTTGATCTCGTGCTCGATCCTCGTCGCCCAGGCGACAGCATCGGCTTTGCTCGGGAACGTCTCCGACATGCTGACGCCCTTGCGGCGCACCTGCGCGCGCCAGACGCCGCCGCGCTTCATGAATGTGGCCATTCCGCCCCCTGGTGCAAATCGTGGTGCATTTCTGGCGCACGCGGGTGCAAAAATGGCTTATTTTCGCTACAACGCGGCTACCATCCCGGATCGGGACGATAGCACGGAAAGCCTTTGCTGGATTGGGTTTGCTACAGGTAGGATTGGTGATACTACAGAATGCGGTGGTGCCGGGGACCGGACTCGAACCGGCAAGCCAATGAAGGCGGCGGATTTTCGTCACACTGCTTCTTTCGAAGCCGGCCACGCGCATGCGCGGCCGTTCGTGCGCTGGACTATGCCTTCGCCATCGCCTGCATGCGTTTGCCGCACACAAG
The DNA here is from genome assembly GCA_040946965.1 of Burkholderia sp. Taxonomy (GTDB): domain Bacteria; phylum Pseudomonadota; class Gammaproteobacteria; order Burkholderiales; family Burkholderiaceae; genus Burkholderia. The sequence goes on from JAYFRU010000002.1 coordinate 40,621, forward strand.
ACCTTAGGCGCCCCCCGTCTAGTCTCTACACCTTCCCGCGCGCCGCTCACGCGATGCCCGGGCTTGGCTCGGCGTTGCCTCGTCGCGCTGGGCGCCAGGGGTTTCACCGAATTTGAAGGGTTCTGCACCGGACGTTTCCGACCGGGCACTCAAATCATTTAAGTCCGCTATGTTTACCAATTTCATCACCCCGGCTAAAGGGCGGACCGCATTCTACCACTGGTCCGGCACGACTTCGGTCCGGTCACCATCCTCTGCTGCGGATCAACGGCGAGGGTTTCGCCATCCTCGTGAAAACGACTCTGGAAATGGCCGCCGGCGCCTTGTTCCACCTCGCCCGGCCCGCGTCATCGAAGCGTCACACGCCGTGCCAATAATCGTTGGCGTAAACGTTTACATCGGGAGTGTCCATGACGTCATCTGGCCTTGCCCGCGAATTTCGTATTCTTTAGCCGAGGCAATTATGCTGCCCGCTGAGCAGCGTGCCAGTTTCGTTCGAACTGCATCGGACTCGCGTAGCCCGACGTTGAGTGCAACCGAGAATGATTGTAGAAACTCAACCAGTCGATGACCTCGTCCATCGCTTCGCGCCGTGTCGCGAACCGGCGACCGAGGATACGTGCGCGCTTGAGCGATCCCCACAGACTCTCGGTCGGCGCGTTGTCCCAGCAGTTGCCCCTTCGGCTCATCGAGCTGCGCATGCCGTAGCCCTTCAGCAATCGCTGGAAGTCATGACTGCAATATTGGCTTTCCCGAGCGCTATGCAGGATCAGTTACGCTGCTGGATGCCGGCGGAACCAGGCCATGCGCAGCGCGTCCGCCACCAGTTCCGTGCGCATGTGCGACTTCATCGACCAGCCCACGACCTGTCGACTGAACAGATCGAGGATGACCGTCAGAAACAGCCAGCCTTCGTCGGTCCAGATGGACGTGATGTCCGAACTCCAGACCTGATCGGGCCGTGCCGGCGAGAAATCACGCTGCAACAGGTTCGGCGCGACCGGCAGATCATGATTGCTATCCGTCGTCGCCTTGAACCGTCGTTGGGTCTTCGCTTTGATGCCGTGCAGCTTCATCAGCCGTTGAACCCGGTCCTT
>JAYFRU010000003.1:0-27619 GCA_040946965.1 Burkholderia sp.
CGTTGTCGGATCAACTCCCGCATGGCATGCCGCGTCCACAACGCGAACGACATCTTCAACTGGTCTGGCATCTGGTCGCGCAACAGCACGCGGATGTCGACTTCCTGTTGCTCCGTCAACGCGCGACCTCGATTCACCGAACGCCCGCTGGGCTTGTCGCACAAGCCCGCCGCGCCTTCGAGCGCATACCGTTTGCAGATGTCAAACACTCCCGTACGGGACAGCTCCGTATGCTCGGCAATTTCGTCGTAGGTCCAGCCGCGCTTGCGCAGGTTGATCACCTGCCGACGCCGCTCTTCACGCGCCTCGCGAGGAAGCGATCTCATGTCTCGTTTTTCCATACCCCTCACATGAGGGTCGATTTTCCAATTTCAAGATCAATCATTTCGAATCAATAACAGCTCGCCGCGAAAGTAAACAGCCCCCTCACGGGGCATTTGAACTGGCCTCTTACAGACAACAACGTCATCGAGCGCGACATCAGGCCGTTTGCCACTGCGAGGAAATCGTGGTTGTTCAGCGACACGGTCGCCGGCGCGAAGGCCAGCGCGATGGTCTACAGCCTGATGCTCACGTGCCGCGCCTGCAACGTCGAACCGCACGCCTGGCTGATGCACGTGTTGACCGAATTGCCGCAGCGCGCTCCGGACGCTGACATCAGCGACCTGCTGCCGTTCAACTACGCGAAGCAGCAAGCCGAGGCGAGCATGAACTGACACAACAAGGGCGCCTCGACCGTCGCGATGCGGCCATGCTCGCTCGTCCGTTGCAAATGATTCTCCATGCGGTGTGCTGAAATTACCGCTTACATTCATCATGCCGATTACACACGGCAATTCGATGAATCGGCGCAGCCACGCAGCGGCCGGCAGCCAGCCGGTCGGCACGTCGCGATCAGGATCGGGAAGGTCGGGAATGAGGCGGCACGATCGGGATCGATCGCCGCGAAGGGGCATGGCACGCGCCGCCGCGATGGCGCGCGCGTGCCGCCCCGGCCCTCAGGTCGAGGTGGCCGTCTTGCGCAGCATCAGCGCGATCAGGTAAGGGCCGCCGATCAGGGTGGCGACCAGGCCCGAGGCCACCTCCTCGGGGAACACCAACTGGCGGCCCAGCCATTCGGCGAAGCTCATCAGCAGCGCGCCGATCACCGCCGCCACCAGGATTTGCGAGGCGGGCCGGCGCGCGCCCGAGAAGCGCGCGATATGCGGCGCGATCAGGCCGACGAACGACAGCGGGCCGACCAGCAGGGTCGAGCCGGCGGTCAGCACTGCGGCCAGCAGCAGGATCATCAGGCGCGCGCGCCCGACCGGAATGCCGAGCCCGCCCGCCGCCCCGGCGCCCAGGCCCAGCGTCTCGATCCAGCGGCTCATCAGCGGCGCGCAAACCAGGCCGAGCAGCGCGATCACGGCGGCGGCATAGGCGATCGGTGCCTGCACGTAGTAGGTCGAGCCGACGATGAAGTTGAGCAGCAGCCCGACCCGCGAATCGCCGCTCGACATCATGGCGCTGACCACCGCCTGCAGCAGCGCGCTGATCGCCACGCCGATCAGCAGCAGCCGCTCCGGCGCGAAGGCCACGCGCGAGCCCAGCCACATCAGCACCGCCAGCGTGATCACCACGCCCACCAGGCAACTGGCGAACAGCATGCCGGGCCCCGGCGCGACACCCATGAACAGCGCCACCACCAAGCCGAGCATGCCGCCCGAGCTGACGCCGAGCAGGTCCGGGCTGGCCATCGGATTGGCGGTGATGCGCTGGATCAGGGTGCCGCCGATCGCCAGCAGCACGCCGGCGGCGAGCGCCGCCACCGTATGCGGCAGGCGCCAGAACATGATCGCGCGGATCTGTTCCAGGTCGCCGATGCGCCAGCCGTCGACCGTGCGCGTCACGCCGAAGCTGAGCGCCAGCACCACCAGCAGCGCCAGCAAGGCCAGCGGCAGCCGGCGCGCGAGCCGCGCGGGCGCCGGCGCGGCGATGCCGGCCGCGTGCAGGTCCGGCTGGGCGCGCAGGCGCGGCAGCAGGAACAGCAACAGGGGCACGCCGACCAGCGAGGTGACGGTGCCGGTCGGCAGCAGATGCGCCGAGAACAGTTCGGCGGACGACATCACGCGCACCAGCTCGTCGGTCAGCCACAGCAGCGCGGCGCCGAGCAGCGGCGCCCAGATCAGGCGCTGGCCGAGCCGTCGCGCGCCGGCCAGGCGGGCCAGCGTGGGCGCTGCCAGGCCGACGAAGCCGATCACGCCGACCGTCGAGACCACCGCAGCGGTCAGCACCACCGCCAGCAGCAGCGCCACCACGCGCGTGCGATGCAGGCCGACGCCGAGGCTGCGCACGGTCGAGTCGCCCGCATCGAACACGCCGAGCGGACGACGCAGCAACACGGTCACGAGCGCGCAGCCGAGCACCGCCAGGCCGAGCAGGCGGCTCTCGTGCCAGCCGGTCTGGTCGAGCGCCCCGCCGCCCCAGATCATCAGGCCGCGCAGCAGCTCGAAATGCGCCATCGACAGCGCCAGGCTGATCGCACCGCAATAGAGGTTGACGATCATGCCCGAGAGCACCACCGCGAGCGGCGCCATGCGTTGCCGCGCCGACAGCGCGAACACCACCAGCATCGCCAGCAGGCCGCCCACCAGGGCGATCACGGGCCGCCCCGCCGCCAGCCAGGACGGGCCCCATAGATCGGCGATGATCAGCGCGAGATAGGCACCCGGGAACACGCCGAGCGTCATCGGCTCGGCCAGCGGATTGCGCAGCACCTGCTGCGCGAGGGTGCCGGCCAGCGCCAGCGCGCCGCCGCACAGCAGGGTCATGGCGATGCGCGGCAGCATGCTGTCGCGCACCAGGATCTCGCGCAGGTTGTGCGGATCGGGCGCCGTCAGCGCCTGCCAGAACGAGGCGCCGTCGAGTTCGGCGCGGATACCGAGGACGGCGAGCAGCAGCGAGACCGCGATCAGCGCGCCGATCACCCACCAGCGCGTATCGCGCGGCGCGGCCTGGCGCGGCAGGCTCATCAGATTACGCAACACCGCCGCCTCCTGCCTCGATCGTGCCCAGCGCGGCGTCGATCGCGCGCGCGAAACGTTGCATCGACACCAATCCTCCATAAGGCGCGATCACCGGCAGCACGGCCACACGGCGCTCGCGCACCGCTGGCAGCGCATGCCAGATCGCATTGCCGGCCAAACCGGCGCGCGCCGGCGCCCGCACCGGGCCGACCAGCAGCACGCTGGCCTCGGGCACCTCGGCGAGCCGCTGCAGCGGCACCAGCGAATACCCGGGCTGGGTCGGCCAGATCGGCCCGCCGTCGCGCGGATGCGCGGCATTGCGCACGCCGAGCTTGTCGAGCATCTCGTCGAACAGGCTGCCGCGGCCGTAGACGCGCAGGTGCCGGTCGTCGACCAGGTCGGCCACGATCACCGGCTTGCCGAGCCGCGCCGGCCTGGCGGCGAGCTGCGCGCGCACCGTCTCGGTGGTGCGCGCGGCCTCGGCCACCAGCTCGACGGCGCGCTGCGAGCGGCCGACGCGCGCGGCCAGCTTGCCGGTCTCGTCGCACAGGTCGCGATGCGGCGTGGCGCTGGTCATATATTGGCTGAGGATGATGCTCGGCGCGATCCGCTGCAGGATGCCCAGCGCCGGCGCATGGCCCGGCGTCAGCACCAGCAGGTCGGACTGGAGCGTGAGCAGCACCTCGAAGTTCGGCTGGTACAGCAGGCCGACGTCGGCCACGCCGCCCGGCAGCGGCGGCTCGACGATCGCGCTGCGATACCAGTCGGGCAGCGTCACGCCGATCGGCACCACGCCGAGCGCGAGCAGCGTCTCGGTCAGCTCCCAGTTCATGGTGACGATGCGCGTCGGGATCGCGGCGGGCGCGGCGCTGCCGGAGGACGGATCGGCATCGGCCGAGGCCGGTGCAGCGCGCAGCGCGTCGGGCCGCACCAGCGCGCCGAACGCGGCGGCCGCGCCGGCCAGGCCGAGCGCCCCGCCGCGCGCGAGCCAGCGGCGCCGGCCGGCATCTGGGTCAAGACGGTGACGGGCGCGGCTCATCGCGGATAACCGATGCGATGGCCGCCGACCGGATCGGTCATCACGCCCATCGGCACGCCGTAGATCGCATCGAGACTGTCCTCGCGCATGATCTCCTCGGGGCCGGCCTGCATCAGCACGCGCCCGCCGCGCAGCGACACCAGCTGGGTACAGAAGCGCGTGGCCATGTTGACGTCGTGCAGCACCACCACAGCGGTCATGCCGCGCACCTCGCAGAGCGTGCGGATCAGTTGCAGCACCTCGAGCTGGTGGCCGATGTCAAGCGCGGAGGTGGGCTCGTCTAGCAGCACGCAGCGGCTGTCCTGGGCGATCAGCATGGCCAGCCAGACGCGCTGGCGCTCGCCGCCGGAGAGGCTGTCGACGGGGCGCTCCGCGTAATGCGCGACATCGGTCGAGACCATCGCGTTCTCGACGTGCTCGTGATCCTCGCGCGTGAAGCGGCCCAGCGCGCCGTGCCAGGGATAACGGCCGAGGGCGACCAGCTCGCGCACCAGCAGGCCGTCGGTGGCCGGCGTGTATTGCGGCAGGTGCGCGACCTGCTGCGCGAAGCGCCGATGCGGCCAGCTCGCCAGCGGCTCGCCGCCGAACGCGATGCTGCCGCGCGTGGGCGCATGCAGGCGCGCCAGCAGGCGCATCAGCGAGGTCTTGCCGGAACCGTTGTGGCCGATCAGGCCGACCACCTGCCCGGCCGGGATGTCCAGCGTGATGTCCTGCAACAGCAGTTTGTCGCCGATCGCGAAATCGACGCCTGAAAGTCGGTAGAGCGGCGTATCGCCGGCGGATGTGGTCACGGCTTCGGTTCCATCGTCTGCTTGGTCTGGCGGGAACGGCGGGCCGAGGCCCGCCGGGGCGTCATTATCCGACAGTTCGGCCGCGCCGTGCGTCGTCGCCGCCGATTTCCGTCGATTCGCCGGCCGTCGAAGCCACCGACGCCGCCGCGAGCGCACGCAGGCGGCGCGCGACGCCGGCATGCACCTCCGGATGCAGCACGATCCCGCTGTGCGTCGCGTCCGCCTCGACCACCTCCACCTCGGCGCTGGTATGAGGCCGCCAGTCGCGCTCGCGCCCCGCCACGGCATCGCGCGTGGCGTGCCAGAAGCTCAGCGGCACGTCGATGCGCGGCAGTTGGTGCGCGACGCGCAGCCGGTAATGCAGCCCGTCGATCTCGGCCGCGCGCGCGAACAGCGGCGCCAGGGCCGCGCCGTCAGGCTGCGCGGCCACCGTGAACGCGATGTGTCTGCCGAACGACCAGCCGAGCAACCGATACGGGCCGGCCGGCTGCGCCTCGAGGATCACGCGCGTGCAATCCTCGGCCAGCGCCTCGAAGCTCGCCGGCCAATCGCCGGGATCCGATCCTGGCCGGGCGAAACCGGGCGCGCGCAGCGCCACCACCGAGGCCACGCCTTGCAGCGCCACCGCCGGGAAGCGGTACTCGCCCGTCAGGCCGAAGCCGGGATAGCAGCAGAACAGCGTGACCGGCGCGCGCGCCGCGTTGGGCGGCTGCAGTCGCGCATCGGGCGCCGGCGCGAGACGCGCCTCGGTATGGAAACGCTCGCGCCAGACCGCGAAGGCCGCCGCGGCAGCGGCATCGCCGACGGCCACGCTCTCGCGCGGCGCGCCCTCAGGCAGATCGCCGAAACGACGCGGTGCCGCGTGCGGCAAGTCGGTGGCGGCGCTTCGCGCCAGGCTGGCGAGCGCGCGCACCTGGGCGTCGAAACTTGCCACCAGGCGCGCCAGCGTGGCCTCGTCGACCGAGCGGTCGGCGGCGCTCCAGTCCACCTTCAGGCAGCCCTCGGCGATCAGGCCGTTCAGGTACAGCCAGTGACGCGAGCCGGCCGCGACGCGGCCCTGCGTGCCGTCGCCGCTGTCCTCGGCGGCAAACGTGAAGCGGCCCGCGCCGAGCCGCTCCTCGAAGCGGCCCAGGTAGTTGAAGCCCACCGTGGTGGCCGGCAGCGCGGCCAGCGCCGCGCGCGACGAGGCCAGCCCGGCGTAGCGCAGCAGGTTGTAGTGCAGCCCCTCGGACGGCAGCGCGGCGCGTGGCGCCGATCTCGTCATGCGCCGTCACGCGCAGCGGATATTGCGTGGTGAACCAGCCGACCGTGCGGCTCAGGTCGACGCCGGGCACCTGGTCGCCGCGGCCGTGTCCTTCCAGCTCGACCATCACCGGCACGGCGGGCAGCACCTCGGCGCAGGCATGCGCGAGCGCGGCCAGCAGCACCTCGTCGATGCGCCAGCCGGCCTGGGTGAGCTGCGCGGTGGCCTCGGCGTCGAGCGCCCAGGCCCGATGCCGCTGGCCGCCTTCGGCGCGCGGCGCGGCCTCGCCTGCCGCACCGAGCCGGGCCTGCCACCCGGCGAGCTCGGCCAGCAGTTCGGGCTGCGCGGCATAGGCGGCCAGGTGCCGCGACCAGTCGCGCCAGCCCGTCAGCAGCTTCGGCAGCGCCGGCGCGTGGCCGGCGCGAGCGGCGTCATAGGCGTTCAGCAGGTCGTCGAGCAGGATCCGCCAGGACACGCCGTCGACCGCGATGTGGTGCACCACGATCAGCAGGCGCGCGCCCTCGGGCGTGGCGAACGCGGCCGCGCGCAGCAAGGGGCCCGCGCTCAGGCCGAGGCTGCCGTGCAGGCGCTCGGCATGCGCGGCCAGCGCCGCGCGCCAGTCACCGGCTGGCGCGCCCGGGTTCAGGTCGATCGACTCGAAGGCCGCCTCGGCCAGTGCCTCGGAAGCCGGCACGATGCGCTGCGTCCAGGCCTGATCGGCCGCATCGCGAGCGAAACGCGCGCGTAGCGCGTCGTGCGTGGTCAGCACCGCCATCAGCGCGGCACGCAGGGCCCCGGCATCGAGCGGCTCGGCGCTTGCCAGCAGCACCGACTGGTTTCAGCGCGAGGGCGCATCGGGGAACTGCTCGAAGAACCAGTGCTGCATCGGCGCGAGCGGCGCCGCCAGCGGCACATCCGAGGCGTCGTCGCTCTCGCCATCCACGCCGCCCTCGCCCGCTTCGACGCGCTGCGCGACGCGCGCCAGCTCGCGTACGCTCGGATGTCCGAAGACTTGCCGGGCCGTCACGATCCAGCCCGCCGAGCGCGCCTGCGCGATCACGCGCAGGCTGGAGATCGAATCGCCGCCCAGCGCGAAGAAGCTGTCGGTCACGCCGAAATCGCTGCGACCGAGCACGGTCTGCCAGATCGCCAGCAAGCGGGTTTCGAGCGGGCCTTCGGGCGGCACCGCGCCGGTTTCGACGGTATCGTCCGGCTCCGGCAAGGCGCGCCGGTCGAGCTTGTCGTTCGGCAGCGTCGGCAACGCGGCCAGCGCGACGCAGACCGACGGCAGGTGCGAGGCCGGCAAGCCGGCCGCGAGCGCCTCGCGCACCGCATCCGGCGTGGCCTCGCCGGTGTAGTAGGCCACCAGCCGCTTGCGTTCGCCCGCGCCGCGCAGCTCGACCACGCCGGCCGCGCGGCGCAGTGCCGCCTCAATCTCGCCGAGTTCGATGCGGTGGCCGCGCAGCTTGATCTGCTGGTCGAGTCGGCCGAGGAAGTCGATGGTGCCGTCGGGCCGCACGCGGCACAGGTCGCCGCTGCGATAGACGCGTGAACCGGGAGCGCCGGTCGGATCGGGTACGAAGCGCTCGGCCGTCAGCGCAGGCCGGCCCAGGTAGCCGTGCGCGAGCGTCGGCCCGCCGATGCAGAGTTCGCCGAGCGCGCCGTCGGGCGCGCGGTTGCCGTCGAGATCGGCCACATAGGCATGGCGCGACGGGTAGCAGCGGCCGATCGCGACGATCGCGCTGGCCGCGTCCTCGGTGCCGACCGGATGATGGAGCGCGGCCACCGTGGTCTCGGTGGGTCCATAGAGATTGTCGATCGCCACCCGCGCGAGCGGGCCGCCGAGCCACTTCGCCAACGCGTCGCCGGGCAGGCCCTCGCCGCCCACCGTGATCTGCCGCAGCGACAGGTCCTCGGCGGCCGGCAGCGCGATGCGCCATTGCTGCCACAGGGCAGTGGGGATCCGCGCGAACGTGACGCGTTCGTCGATCAACGTGCGGTTCAGCGTGTCGAGCTCCCAGGCACGCGGGCCGCGCATCACCACGCGGCCGCCCGCAATCAGCGCCGGCAGCAGCTCGTGCAGCGCGACGTCGAAGTTGATGGTCGAGGATAGCAGCACCGTGTCAGTCTCGGCGATACGGTGATCGTGTAGGAAGTCCTCCAGGTGCAGGGCCAGCGCGCCGTGCGCGATCGCCACGCCCTTGGGCGTGCCGGTCGAACCCGAGGTGTAGATCACGTAGGCCAGCGATTCGGAATGCAGGCTCGGCGGCGCGGCCTGCCCGAGCTGGCCGGCGCCCTCGTCTGCCGGCGCCTCGCGCCATGCCCAGGCATCGATCGAGCGCAGCGGCGCGAGCAGTTCGTCACATTGCGCGCGGGTGGTCTCGTCGACGATCACGCGCTGCACGCCGGCGTCGGCGATCATCGCGTGCAGCCGCGCTTCCGGGTATTCGGGGTCGAGCGGCACGAAGGCACCGCCGCCGTGCCAGACGCCGAGCAGCGCGGCCGGCAGCGCCAGCGAGCGCGTCAGCAGCAGGCCCACGCGCTCGCCCGGCGCGAGGCCGTCGGCGCGCAGCGCGGCGCCCAGGCGTGCGACCCAGCCGTCGAGTTCGGCGTAATGCAGCGTCGCGCCCTCGCAGCGCAGCGCGACGCGCTCGGGGCACTGCGCGGCACGCGCGGCCACGCGCCGATGCGCGGGCTCGAACGGGCCGCGCGCGATATCGGCATGCTCGGCCTCGTGCCCGCGCGGCGCGGCGAGATCGGCCACGCGGCGCGACGGTTCGGCCGCGATCTGCGCGAGCAGGGCCGCGTAGTCGTCGAGCAGGCGCACCACCGTCGCCTCGACGAAGCGGTCGCGCGCATAGGTCAGAGCCAGCTCGAGGGTGCCGCCCGCGCCACGATCCTGGCCGTTCAGCGCGAGATCGAAACGCGCGGTCGGCGCGGCATTGGCCACCGGCTCGGCGCGCAGGCCGGCCGGCAGCGCGGCGGCCCCGCCTGCACGCTCGACGGCCAGGTCGAACATCACCTGGAACAACGGCGAGCTGTCGAGATCGCGTTCGACCGCCAGCGCATCCACCAGCCGCGCGAACGGCACGTCGCGATGAGCCTGCGCATCGAGCACGCGTGCATGCGTGGCGCGCAGCAGCTCGACGAAGGGCCGCGCCCCGTCCAGGTCGGTGCGCACGATCAGCGTATTGACGAAGAAGCCGACCAGCGCCTCGGTCTCGCGGCGCTCGCGGCCGGCCGAGGGCACGCCGACCACCACCGTGCGCTGGGCCGCGTAACGGCCCAGCACCACGCCCCAGGCTGCCAACAGCAGCGTGAACGGCGTGCTGTGCTGCTCGCGCGCGATCGCGCGAAACCGTTCGGCCAGCGGCGCCTCGAGCACGCGGCGCACCGTGCCGCCCTCGTGCGAGCGCTGCTGGCGCGGCGGCACATCGCGCGGCAGCGTGATCGCGCCCGGCGCGCCGTCGAGCACGGTCCGCCAATGCGCGATCTGGGCGTCGAGTTCATCGGCGGCCAGCCATTCGCGCCGCCACATCGCCACGTCGGCGAACTGCACCGGCAGCGGCGCCGGCGTCTCGCCGCGATAGCAGGCCAGCAGGTCCATCGACCAGGCATCGGCGACGATGTGATGCACCACGAATTGCAGCACGCATTCGTCGGCGCCGATCTCGAACAGGCCGACGCGGATCGGCGCACCGCCCGTCAAGTCGAAAGGCGCGCAGGCGAAGGCGTGCAGCGCGGCCGCGAGTGCCTCGGGATCGCTGCCCACCGAGCGTGCGGCGAAACCGTAGTCGCGGCCGGGCGCGTCCTGGCCGGCCGGCGCGAGTTCGGCCGGGTATTGCATCGGTACGCTGTCGCCGGCCTCGGAGCGCAGCCGCAGCGATTCGTGGCGCTCGACCAGCGCGCGCAGCGCGCGATGCAGCGCCGCGACGTCAAGCGGGCCGCTCAGTCGCAAGGTCTGGGTCAGGGTGGTAGCCGGCGTGGGCCGGATCGAGGCACCACAGGAACCACAGTCGTTCCTGGGCCGGCAGCAGCGGGAAGCGCGCCGGGCGCGGCGCGAGCGGCACGGCCGGCAGCGCCGAGGTATCGATGCCCTGCGCGCGGGCGCGAAACAGCGCGCGCTTGTCCTCGGGCAGCGCCGCGTATTGTGTCGCGAGCCGCAGCGCGTCGGGCCGGGCGGGAGAAGTATTATCCGTCACGTCGTTGGTTTCCAGTCGGTCGGCCGGCGCCCCGCTCGCGAGGCGCCGGACCGGGGATGTGCGGCGGTCGGCCGAGCCGGGTCGACCCGGCCGCCGCCGCGCATCGCTGGCCCTGGCTAGGGCCTTGCGTCCTTACAGCGAATCGAGCAGCCCCTGCATCGCGTCGAGCACCGAGCCGCCACCGGCATCGCCCGCCCCGCCCTCGCGGTCGCGGTCGAGCCGCGCCGCCAGGTCGGCCGCGCGCGGATGCGCGAACAGCAGCGCCAGCTCGACCTGCCGGCCGAGCCGCTCGCCCAGCCGCGCGGCAACCCGCACCGCCGCCAGCGAATGGCCACCCAGCACGAAGAAGTCGTCGTCGATGCCGACTCGCGGCAGCGCCAGCACCTCGGCCCAGAGCTCGCAGACCAGCGCCTCGGTCGGCGTATTGGGTGCGACGTAGCTGTCCTCGTCATGCGCGGCGACTTCCGGCAGCGCATTGCGATTGAGCTTGCTGTTCGAGGTCAGCGGCAGCGCCTCGAGCCGCACGATCTGCGGGGGCACCTGCTGCATCGGCAGTTGCTCGGCCAGCCGCGCGCGCAGGCCCGTCACCTCGGCCTCACCGGTCACATAGGCCACCAGCCGCCGCGCGCTGCCCTCGCCGACGATCCGGCAGGCCGCGCCGCTCACGCCCTCGATGGCGCGCAGCGCCGCCTCGGTGGCGCCCAGTTCGATGCGGAAGCCGCGCAGCTTGACCTGCTGGTCGGCGCGGCCCAGGTATTCGAGCCGGCCGTCGCGGCGCACCCGGCATAGATCGCCGGTGCGATACAGACGCGCTCCCGGAGTGCCGTGCGGATCGGGGATGAAGCGCTCGGCGCTCAGGCTCGGGCGGCCCAGGTAGCCGCGCGCGAGGTTCGCGCCGCCGATGCAGAGCTCGCCGATGCCGTTGTCCGGCACCGGCTGGCCGCTCTCGTCGAGCACCTGCAGCGTGGTATGCTCCAGCGGCGCGCCCAGCGTGATCGGCGCGCCGGCCTCGAGCCGTGCGGCGCTCGACCAGATGGTGGTCTCGGTCGGGCCATACAGGTTCCACAGCGTCACGCCGCGCGCATGCAGCGCCTCGGCCAGGTCGGGCGGCAGCGCCTCGCCGCCGCTCAGTGCCGTGAAGCGCCCGCGCCGGCCTTGCCAGCCGCCGTCGAGCAGCACCCGCCAGCCCATCGGCGTGGCCTGCATGATGGTGGCGCCCGAAGCCTCGGCCAGCGCCGCGAGCTTCGGGCCGTCGACCACGGTCTCGCGTGTCGCCAGTTCGATGCGCGCGCCGCAGGCCAGCGGCAGGTACAGCTCCAGCACGGCGATGTCGAAGGTCAGCGTGGTGACGGCCAGCCAGACATCGTCGGGCGTCAGCGCCAGTCGCGCGCGCAGGCTGTCGAGGAAGCGCGCGAGTGTGCCGTGCGAGACGCCGACGCCCTTCGGCCGGCCGGTCGAGCCCGAGGTGTAGATCACGTAGGCGAGCCGGGCCGGATCGACGGGCGGCAGCTCGAGCGCGGCCTGCGAATCCGCGTCGGCCGGCACCACGGCCTGCTCGAGGGCCGCGTCGATCTCGATCCGCCGAGGCGCCGTGCCGAGCACGGCGAGCCGTCCGCCGCCGGCAGCGTCCACCAGGGTGCAGGCCAGCGCGGCGTCCTCGATCATGCCGGCCAGGTGCGCGTCCGGATAGGCCGGATCGAGTGGTACATAGGCCGCGCCGGCCTTCAGCACCGCGAGCACGACCACCAGCATCGCGCCGGAACGCGCAGTGCACACCCCCACCAGCGCCTCGGCGCCGATCCCCTCGGCACGCAGCCGCTGCGCCAGCCACGTGGCGCGTTCGTCGAGTTCGCGATAGCTCATTGCCTCGCCGTCGCAGCGCAGCGCGATCGCCTCGGGCGAGCGGCGCGCCTGCGCGGAGATGCGCTCGTGCGCGGCCGCGAAGGGCTGCGCCTCGAAGCTGCTGCGGCTCGCCACCGGCCGCGCCACCAGCGCCAGCTCGCGCAGGCGCGGGCCGCTGCCATCGTTGCCGGCCACGATCTGCCGCAGCAGCGCGCGGTAGTCGTCGAGCAGGCGCTCGACCGTCTCCCGGTCGAACAGGTCGGCCGCGTAGCCGAAGGACAGCCCGATGCGCTCGCCCACCGACACGCCCAGCGTGAGGTCGAACTGCGCGGCGGTGCGCTGGCTGCCGAACGGGCTCAGGCGCAGCGTATCGGCCACGCGCCGCTCGGTGGCGCCCTGCTGCACGTCGTAGTTGAACATCGCCTGGCACAACGGCGTCTGGCTCGCCACGCGCTGCGGCTGCAGGGCGTCGGCGATGCGCGCGAACGGCACGTCCTGGTTGGCCTGCGCGTCGAGCACCCGTTGCCGGACCTGGGCCAGCAGCGCCTCGAAGGGCAGCGCGCCGGACAGCTCGGCGCGGATCACCGCCGTATTGACGAAGCAGCCGATCAGCGGCTCGATCTCGATCCGTTCGCGCCCGCCCAGCGGGATCCCGACCCGGATGTCGCGCTGGCCGCCGTAACGATGCAGCAGCGCATGGAAGGCCGCCAGCAGCGTCATGAACAGCGTCGCGTCGTGGCACCGCGCATAGGTCTGCAAGGCATCGGCCAGCGCCCGGTCCAGCTCGGTGCCGAGCTGGCCGCTGCGGCCGTCGCGCCGGGCCGGCCGCAGCCGGTCGGCGGGCAGCTCCAGCAACGGCTGCTCGTCGCCGAGCGTGTCGCGCCAGTAGTCGAGCTGCACCTCGAGCGCGGCCGCGTCGAGCGACTCGTGCTGCCAGACCGCGTAGTCGGTGTACTGCACCGGCAGCGCGGGCGCGTAGGCACCGGCGTCGCCGCGCACGGCGGCCTCGTAGGCGGCACTCAGCTCGTCGACCAGCAGGTTCATCGACCAGCCGTCGGTGGCGATGTGATGCAGCGTGAGCTGGAACACATGCGAGTCGCCGCCCACGCGCGCCAGCCGCGCACGCAACAGCGGGCCGTGCTGCAGATCGAACGGCATGGCGCCGCTCTCGCGCAGCCAGGCCACGCAGGCCGGCGCGTCGGGCGAGGCGAAGCTCGCTTCCTCCCAGCGCGCGCGCAGCGTGTCGTCGACCACCAGCCAGGGCGCGCCCTGGCGTTCGTCGAAGCGCGCGTGCAGCATCTCGTGGCGCGCTACCACCGCATCGAGCGCGGCCTGTAGCAGGCGCCGGTCGAGCGCGCCGTCGATGCGCACCGCCAGCGACAGGTGGTAGGCCGGGTTGTCCGGCACCAGGCGCCAGAGGAACCACAGCCGGGTCTGGCCATGGGTGGGCGGCGCCTCGCGGCGGCCGATGCGGCGCACCGGCGGCAGCACGCGCGCGCCCGGCGCGGCGCCGGCCTCCAGCCAGGCGGCCAGCGCCGCCAGCTCGGCATGGTCGAACAGCGCGCGCAGCGGCACTTCGCGGCCCAGCGCGCGTTGCAGCCGCGCGGCCACCTGCAGCGCCAGCAGCGAATGGCCGCCGAGCGCGAAGAAATCGTCGCGGGCGCCGACCCGCTCGACGCCGAGCACGGCTTGCCAGATCTCGGCGACGGTCGCCTCCAACGGCGTGGCGGGTGCCACGTAGCCGGCGCTTTCGGCGTCGAGCGCCGGCAGCGCCGCGAGCAGGCCGATCGCCGAGGGCAGCATGGGCGACGGCAGGCGCTGCGCAAGCGCCTCGCGCAAGCGCGCGGGATCGGCCGCGGTGCCATCGCGCGCGGGCACCACGTAGGCCACAACGCGGCGCGCGTCGTCCTCGCCCTGCACCAGGGCCAGTGCCTCGGCCACCTCGGGCAGTACCACCAGCGCGGCCTCGATCTCGCCGAGCTCGACCCGGAAGCCGCGCACCTTGACCTGCTGGTCGAGCCGGCCGACATAGGCGACACCGCCGTCGGGCAGCCAGCGGCAGATATCGCCGGTGCGGTACAGGCGCGAGCCCGGCGCGCCGAGCGGATCGGGCACGAAGCGCTCGGCGCTCAGGCCTGGGCGGCCCACGTAGCCGCGCGCCAGCGTGTGGCCGCCGATGCACAGCTCTCCCACGCCGAACGGCGGCACGGGTTCGCCGTCGCGATCGAGGGTCCGGTACAGGCGCGAGGCCGAGGGCCGGCCGATCGGCACCGCGAGACAGGCACGATGCGCACGCTCGACCGGCAGCACCGAGGACACCACGGCGGTCTCGGTCGGCCCATAAGTATTGACCAGTTGCACCGCGCCGAGCGGGCCGTCCAGCCATTGCGCGACGGCCGTGCCGGGCAGCGCCTCGCCGCCGATCGTCATGCGGCGCAGCGCGAGACCCGGCCGCGGACGGGCCTGGCGCGCCCACTGCTTCCAATAGCCGGTCGGCAGGTCGGCGAAGGTGACGGCGCGTTCGGCCAGCACGCGGTCGAATTCCTCCGCGCTCCACAGCGCCGCCCCGCGCATCTCGACCAAGGCGCCCAGCGACAGCGCCGGGAACAGCTGCTCGACCGAGGCATCGAAATTGACGGTCGAGAACTGCAGCACGTGATCGTCGACGCGCAGGCCGTGGTCGGCGAGGAAATCATCGATATGACGGCTCAGGGCACCATGCGTGAGCGCCACGCCCTTCGGCCTGCCGGTCTACCCCTAGGTCGAGATCACATAGGCGAGCTGCTCGGGATGCGCCTCGCCCGCCGGGTTGGCCCCGGCCAGCGCAGGCAGCTCGGCCGCCGCCAGCAGCGGCGTGACTTCCAGCACGGTACAGCCCGCTGCCGCCAGCCAGTCGGCGTGACGCGGCGCGGTGAGCGCGTCGGCCAGCACGATCGCGATGCCGACGTCCTCGCACAGCTCGCGCAGCCGCTCGCGCGGATAGTCGGGATCGAGCGGCACATAGGCGCCGCCGGCCTTCAGCACGCCGAGCAAGGCGGCCACCAGGGCCGGCGAACGCTCGACGCAGACCCCCACCCGCGCTTCCGCGCCCACGCCGAGCGCGGCGAGGCGATGCGCGATGCGGTTGGCGGTGCGATTGAGCGCGGCGTAGTTCGTTTCCTCGTCGCCACAGCGCAGGGCCAGCGCGTCGGGACGCGCGAGCGCGGCAGCCTCGAAGCGCGCGATCGCGCTGCGGTAGGGATGCGGATGCGCCCCGCTCGCCTCGCTCTTCTCATGCGATGCCGCCACGGCCCTGCCGGCCTCGCCGGCCGGACCCGCGATGCGCACGGCGGCCAGCGTCGCGGCCTCGGGCCGGGCCAGTTGCGCCAGCACCGCTTCATAGGCCGCCGACAAGGCGTCGATGCTGGCCTCGGCCAGGCGCGTCGCGTCCCAGCTCCATTCCAGGCCGATACGCTCGCCGGGCAGGATGCCGAGCGTGAGCGGATAGTGGGTCTGCTCGAACGAGGTGGAGGCGTCCACCGTCAAGCCCAGCGAGCCGTCGCGCAGCGAGGGGTCGATCGGGTAGTTCTCGAACACCAGCAGCGAATCGAACAGCTCGCCGCCGCCCGCCCACTGACGCACCGAGGTCAGCGGCGTGTGCTCCACCTGGCGCAGCTCGACGTTGCGCAGCTGGATGGCGGCGAGCCAGTCCTGCAGCGGTGCGTCGGCGGGCACGTCGACCCACATCGGCAGGCTGTTGATGAACACGCCCTGGATCGCGGTGGCGCCGGGCAGGTCCGAGGGACGGCCCGACACGGTCACGCCGAAGGCCGCCTGGCGGCGATCCGCGTGGCGCGCCAGCACGATCGCCCAGGCGCCCTGGATCAGCGTATTGAGCGTGATGCCGCAGCGGCGCGCGGCGTCGGCCAGCGCGGCCGACAAGCCGGCATCGAGTTGGGTGTCGCAATGCTGGAAGCTCGAACCGCCTTGCGCGAGCCGCCCCTGCGCCTCGGCCGTCGAGAGCGCGGGCAGGCCGTCGAGCAGCAGCGCCGGCCGGTCCACCTGGGCGAGTCGCTCGCGCCACCAGTCGGCCGGCTCGGGCTGGCGCGCCAGCCAGTCGAGATAAGCGCCGAACGGCACCACCGGCTCGAGTTCGGGCGGCTTGCCCTGGCAGGCCGCCGCATAGCTGCGCGTCAGTTCGCCAAGCAGCTGCGACTGGCTCCAGCCGTCGGACAAGGCGTGATGGTTAAACCAGGCCAGGTCGTGCGCGCCGTCGGGACGACGGAACAGCGCCACGTGCATCAGCGGCGCGGCGTCGCGATCGATGCGCCGCGGCGCCTCCTCGTCGAACCAGCGCGCGAAGGCCGCCTCGTAGTCGGCGCGCTCGCGCCAGTCGTGCACCTCGAAGGGCAGCGGCACCGAGGCCAGCACGGCCTGCAGCATGGTGCCGCCGTGCGCGCGCACGAAGCGCGTGCGCAGCACCGGGTGCTGTTCGACCACGGTGCGCCAGGCGCCGCGCATCGCCTCGATGTCGACCGCGCCCGACAGCGTCAGGCGCTTGCGGTTCAGATAGGCGCCCGCTTCCAGCAGACTGTGGAACAGCAGGCCCTGTTGCAGCGGCGTGGCCGGATAGAGATCGTCGAGCGCGGTATCGGCCAGGCCCAGCGTGTCGAAGCTGGCCTCGTCGAGCGCGGCGCGCGGGAAATCGGCCGCCGTGGCGCGCGGCGTGGCCTGCTCGCAGTGCGCGACCAGGCGCGCGAGCTCGCGGCCGAACGCGGCCACCAAGGCGTGCTGGCGCTCGGGCGAGACCACCGCCGGGTCGAAACGCCAGGTGAAGGACAAGCGCCCCTCGACGATCAGGCCGTTCAGTTCGATCGGATAGACCAGGGTTTCGTCCACCGGCTGCTGGCTACCCGATTTCTCGGTCGCGAAGCCGAACGGACCGTCCTCGGCGAGGCTGCCGTCGAACTGGCCGAGATAGTTGAAGCTGATGCGCGGCGCCGGCAGCGCGGCCAGCGCGTCATGCACGGCGGCATCGCCGTAGCTGCGCAGCCAGCCCCAGGAGGCGCCGCCGTCGGGCAGCGCGCGCAACCGCGCCTTGGCGCCGATCAGCGTCTGCGCGTCGTCGGCGAGCGCCGGCAGCCAGGCCGGGAAACGCGTGGTGAACCAGCCGACCGTGCGGCTCGGGTCGAGATCCTCGCGCGCCGGGCCGGCCAGATGCTGGTACAGATCGCGGCCATGGCCTTCGAGTGCGACCAGCGCGCCGCCGCCGAAAAGGCCCGCCACCGCGTGCGACAGCGCGGCCAGCAGCAGCTCGTCGATGCCGAGCCGGTAGGCGCGCGGCGCGGCGCAGTGCCTCGGTGTCGTCGCGTTCAAACTTCCAGTCGATCACGTCGCTGGTGGCGGCCGTGCCGGCCGGCGCCTCGATCGGCGCCACCGCATCGGCCAGCGCCGCCTGCCAGGCCGGCAAGGCGGTGGCGATGCGCGCCGGCGTGGCCGCCTCGCGCTGGGCCGCAGCCCACACGCTCCAGGACAGCGCCGCGTCAAGCGCAATCGCGCGGCCCGCGACGGCCGCCTCGTAAGCGGCAGCCAGGTCGGCCAGCAGGATGCGCCAGGACACGCCGTCCACCGCCAGGTGATGGATCACCAGCAGCAGGCGGCCTTCGGCGCTGCCGTCGGCAAGCTCGGGCGTGCGGAATGCCACCGCCTTGACGAGCCGGCCCACGCGAGGATCGAGCGAGCGCTGCGCGTCCTCGCCCGCCTGCTCCAGCGCGTCCGCCCAGCGTTCGCCGGCCGCGCGCAGGTCGATCGACTGCACCTGCGTGGGTGCCGCCTCG
This sequence comes from Burkholderia sp., assembly GCA_040946965.1. Classification (GTDB taxonomy): domain Bacteria; phylum Pseudomonadota; class Gammaproteobacteria; order Burkholderiales; family Burkholderiaceae; genus Burkholderia. Next base: position 17,939 of record JAYFRU010000003.1, read on the forward strand.
GCCAGCACACGCTGCTGCCAGAGGCCATCGGCATCGCGCTCGAAGCCCAGCCGCAACGCGTCGTGACGCGCGATCACGGCACCGAGCGCGCGCTCGAAGGCCGGCAGGTCCAGTTCACCGCGCACGCGCAGCAGCACCGACTGGTTCCAGTGCGCCTCGCCTTGCGGATAACGCGCGTGGAACCACGACTGGATCGGCGTGAGCGGCAGCGGCTCATGAATCTCGGCCTGCTCGGCATCCGCTTCAAGCGGCCGCATCACGGCCGCCAGGCGCGCCACGCTGGGCTGCTCGAACACCTGGCGCGGCGTCAGCAGCCAGCCTTGCGCGCGTGCCTTGGCGATCAGCTGCAGGCTCAGGATCGAGTCGCCGCCGACCGCGAAGAAATCGTCGCGCTTGAGCACGGCCTGCCACCAACTCAGCAACAGGCGCTCGGCCTCGTTGCGCGGCTCGACGCGCGTGCCCTCGGCCGGCGCGATCTCGACGGCCGGCAGCGCGGCGCGATCGACCTTGCCGTTCTGCACCAGCGGCATGCGCGCCAGCACCGCGATCGCGGCCGGCAGGCACCATGTGGGCCGGCAATTGCTCGGCCAGCGCGCGCTGCAGTTCGATGCCGTCGAGCGCGACACCGGCCACGCCGACCACATAGGCGACCAGCCGCACCACGCCGCGCTCGCTGGCGTGCACCACCACCGCCTCGGCCACACCGCTCAGGCGCCGCAGCGCGGCCTCGATCTCGCCGGGCTCGATACGGAAGCCGCGCAGCTTGATCTGCTGGTCCAGACGGCCGAGGAAGTCGATCGCGCCGTCGGCGCGGCGCCGGCACAGGTCGCCGGTGCGATAGAGGCGCGAGCCCGGCGCGCCGAGCGGATCGGGCACGAAGCGGTCGGCCGTCAGCGAGGGCCGGTCGAGATAACCGCGCGCCAGCGTGTGGCCGCCGATGCCGAGCTCGCCGAGCGCGCCGATGGACGCCTCGTTGCCGTCGCGGTCCAGCACGCGCGCGGTGCGCGAGGCATAGGGCACGCCGATCGAGACGATCGCCTGCGAGGCATCCTCGGGCGTGGTGGCACGGTACATGCAGGCCACCGTGGTTTCGGTCGGGCCATACAGGTTGGCCAGGCCGATCCGGCCCAGCGGGCCGCGCTGCCATTGCTGCGCCAGCGCGTCGCCGGGCAGGCCCTCGCCGCCCACCGTGATCTGCCGCAGCGCGGCCAGCGCTTCGGGCGGCGGCGTGCGCAGCCACTGCTGCCAGTAGGCGGTCGGCAGGCGCGAGAAACTCACGCGCGCGTCGATCCGGCCGCCCTGCAGCAGGGCCGGCAGCATCTCGTGCAGCGCGACGTCGAAGTTGATGGTGGAGGACTGGAGCTGCGTGTCGGCTGCGCTGATCGCGTGCGCGGCGATGAAGTCGTCGAGGTGGGCGGCGAACGCGCCGTGCGAGATCGCCACGCCCTTCGGGCGGCCGGTCGAGCCCGAGGTGTAGATTACGTAGGCGAGCTGGTCGGGATGCGGGTCTTCCGCCTCGGCCCCGAGCGCGGGCGCCGAGCCGGCTGCCTCGGCCTCGTCGCCCTCGGCCAGCGCGCCGACGTCGATCGCCACGCGCCCGGCGAACAGCTCGCCGCAGCGCGCCTGCGCGTCGGCGTCGGTGAGCACCACCTTCACGCCCGCGTCGTCGAGCATCATCGCCAGGCGTTCGGCCGGATAGGCCGGGTCCAGCGGCACGAAGGCGCCTGGCGAGCGCAGCGTGCCGAGCAGCGCCGCGACCATGCCGAGCGAGCGCGTCATGCAGATGCCGACGCGCTGGTCGGGGCCGACGCCGGCGGCGGCCAGCGAGCGCGCCACGCGCGCGGCATGGCCGTCAAGCTGCGCGTAGGTGGCGTGCTGCCCCTCGCAATGCGCGGCGGGCGACACCGCATGCCGCGCGGCGCTGGCCGCGAAGCGCGCCGGCACCGAACGGTAAGGCTTGGCCGGCACGCGCGCCTGCTCGGGCGCGGCCGCGCCGAGCGGCTGGCCCGGCGCGTTCAGCACGGCCTCGAGCAGCAGCACGTAGTGGTCGAGCATGGCCTCCATGGTGGCGCGCTCGAACACGTCCTCGGCATAGGTCAGCGCGACCTCGAAACCACCGGCGCGCTCGCGGGCATCGAGCACCAGGTCGAAGCCTGCGGTCTGCGTGCCGATCTCGTGGTTCGACACGTCCAGCCCCGACAGGCGGATCGTGTCGCCGTCCTCGCCGAGGTAGTTGAACATCGCCTGGAATAGCGGCGTATGGCCGAAGCTGCGCTGCGGCTGCAGCGCGTCGACCAGCTTGGTGAACGGCAGGTCGGCATGCGCATGCGCTTCCAGCACGCGCTCGCGCACCTGCGCGAGCAGGGCCTCGAAAGTCGACACGCCCGCCAGCGCGGCGCGGATCACCAGCGTGTTGACGAAGAAGCCGATGGTGCGCGCCACCTCGGGCCGGTCGCGGCCCGCCACCGGCACCCCGACGCGGATGTCCTGCTGGCCGCTGTAGCGCACCAGCAGCAGCTCGTAGGCGGCCAGCAGGGTCATGAACGGGGTGGCGTCGGCGGCCGTCGAGATTCGCAGCAGCGCCGCGTGGAGTTCAGGCGCGAGCACCCGCGTGAGGCGCGCGCCGGCACCGCTGCGCAGGCCGGCGCGGGCGCGCGCCTTGGGCAGCTCCAGCACCGGATGATCCTGGCCGAGCCGCTCGCGCCAGTAGTCGAGCTGGCGCGCGAGCGCGCCGTCGTCGAGCCATTCGCGCTGCCAGAGCGCGTAGTCGCCGTACTGGATGCCGGCTTGGGCCGCCGGCCCTGCCTCCGCCGCCGCAGTGCGGGCCACGCCCCTCGCCTCGTCGAGGCAGGCCCTATAGGCCGCCGCGATCTCGCCGACGAACACGCCGACCGACAGACCATCCGAGACGATGTGGTGAAGCGCGACATGCAGCATGTGATCGTCGGCGCCGAGCGAGATCAGGCTCACGCGCAGCAGCGGCCCGCGCTCGAGATCGAAGGGCGCAGCCGAGCGGCTGGCCAGCAGCATGTCGAGCGCCGCGCCCTCGCCTTCGACGGCCAGCGTCTCCCAGCCGTATTCGCCGGCCACGGTGGTCTGATATGAGATGCCCTCGACTTCGTCGAAACGCTGGCGCAGGCTCTCGTGTGCCTCTACCACCCGATCGAGCGCAGCACGCAGCGCGCCGACCTCGAGCCGGCCGCGCAGGCGCACCGCGCCCGTTACGTTGTAGGCGGCGCTGGCCGGATCGAGGCGCCACAGGAACCACAGCCGCTTCTGCGCATGCGACAGCGGGAAACGCCGCTCGGCGCCGGGGAACGGCACGATCGGCAGGCGCGCGGCGTCGATGCCGCGCTCGCGCAGGCGGCTGCGGAACACGGCGCGCTTCTCGGGCGGGAGGGCGACATAGGCCGTCGAGATCGACAGCAGATCGTTCGACACTTCGCTCACGGATTCACTCTTCAGGTTCGGTTTCGGAACGGCCGACGGCCGCCTGGCAGGTGCTGCCGGCGGCCGGACCGGTGCGCGTCGCGAGCGGGAGCGCGCGACGCTGGCTTGGCTCGCCTCAGCGCGTCATCGCTACCAGCACGCGGCGCTTGCCCGCGAAGGGCGCGCGGCCATGCGACATCAGCAGGTTGTCGAGCAGCAGGATGTCGCCCGCCTGCCACGGGAACGACAGCATGGTGTCGCGATAGACGGCGCGGATCTCGTCGAGGATCGCGTCGTCGATCGGCGTGCCGTCGCCGAAATAGGTATTGCGCGGCAGGCGGTCGGGTTCGACCACTTCGAGCATGGCCTCGCGCACGCCTTCCGGCAGGTTGGTGACGTGGAACAGATGGGCCTGGTTGAACCAGACCGTCTTGCCGGTAACGGGATGGATCAGCTCCGACTGGCAGACCTGGCGCGTGCGCAGCTCCTCGCCGTCGTCGAGCCATTCCCAGGCGATCCGGTTGGCCGCGCAGTAGCGCTCCACCTCGGCGCGATCCTCGGTGCCGAACACCTGTTGCCACGATAGGTCGAGACCGTTGCCGTAGTTGCGCACGTACATCACGCCGTGCTCGGCGAAGCGGCGGCACAGCGCCGGGTCGAGCCGCTGGTACACCAGCCGGCTGCCGGCCACCGGCGTGGCGCCGCCCTGCTCGGCCGCGATCTCGCAGTAGAAGCCGATCGAGCCGGGCCACTTGAGCGTGTAGGACTGCTCGTTGTGCTGGTCGATCCACTGGCTGGCCGGGTATTCGGTCGAGGAGAACACGCCCTTGTCGACGCGGCTGCGCGGCGTCGAGCCGAATTCGTATTCGTGGATCGGTTTGCCGAAGCGGCCGGCGAAGGCCTCGAAGCTGGCCGGCCCGACCGGCGCGAAGCCGCGCACCAGCACGCCGCCGTAACGCGTCTTCTCGCGCGCGGCGAGTTCGGCCAGCGCCTCGGCGGCGCTATCCAGCACGGGCGCCGCAGCCGCTTCGCCGCCGGCCTCGGCCGGGCTCAGCACCAGCACGCGCGTGCCGTTCTGTTCGAGTTCGCGGGTATCGAGCGCCAGCGCCGGGCGCGTCGTCGTCATTGCGTCCATCCTGCCTCCATCGGCAAGGCAGCCGTGGCCGCCGACCGCGCCAGCGCGCGGCCGAGCGAGTCGGCAACGCGCTCGAGCAGCGCCGGCAGTTCGGCTTCGAGATAGAAATGGCCGCCGGCGAAGGCGTGGAAGCTGCATTCGCCGCGCGTCGTGTCGCGCCAGCGCGCGACTTTGTCGGGGTCCGCAGTGGCGCTGTCGTCGTGACCGGTAAACACCGTCACCGGGCAGTCGAGCGGCGCGCGGCCGGCATCGGCCGGAAACGCGGACGGGTAGATGCCGCACAGATGGAAATCGGCGCGCAAGGTGGGCAGCAGCAGTTCGATGAAATCGCGATCACGCAGCAGCGCCTCGGGCGTGCCGCCGAGCGCGCGCAGCTTGTCGACCATCTGCTCGTGCGAGCAGGTGAGCCACTGCGTTTCGTGCTTGCGTCGCGACGGCGCGACCGAGGCGGAAGCGCCGAACCAGACCGGCAGCTCGGCCCCGCGTTCGCGCAGCGCGTGGATCAATTCATGGGCGACCAGCGAGCCCATGCTGTGGCCGAACACGGCATAGGGCCGGCTGCGGTCGCAGCGCGCCAGCACTTCGGCGCCCAGCACGTCGAGCAGGCTCGGCCAGTCGCTCAGCACCGGCAGCGCGCGGCGCAGGCCGTGGCCGGGCAGGTCGAGCGCGATCAGCTCGACGCCGCGCGGCAGGGCTGGCGGCCAGCGCCGGTACAGCGAGGCGGCGCCGCCCGCATGGGCGAAACAGAACAGTTGCACGGGCGGCAAGGCCGCCGGCAGGCCGGCGTGGACCGACATCGTCGACATCGATCAGTTCGCCGCGCGCTTGGCGTCGTCTTCCATCGCGCGACGCAGGCTCAGCGGGCGCATGTCGGTCCAGACCTCGTCGATCCAGGCCAGGCACTCGGCCTTCTTGCCCGACTTGCCGGCCTCGCGCCAGCCGGCCGGAATCGCCTTGTATTCCGGCCAGATCGAGTACTGTTCCTCGTCGTTTACGACCACATGAAACGTCGTATCGTCATCGCCCCAGCTCATCGCTTGCTCCGTTCGACCGGCTTGCCGGCCAGTGAAAGATTGAATAAACGAATCTCATTTACACACCTCGGTGTGACGCGGCCCGCGTACGTCGAGCGGATCGAGGCGGTTTGTCCCGGCACGGGGGCCGTTGCGAACCTTCTCGCCACGCAAATGAGAATCATTGGCATTTTGTTGTGTACTCTGAAGGCCGCGCCCCGCCTTGTCAAGTGACTTCACACTTCGACAGGGGACTTTTCTCCTGCCCGGCGGCCGTTTGGACGCTTTTCATCGATTCGAAACAGAATCCGGCTCGAGGCATCCCCGGTCCGATCCGGAAGCATTCCACGCAGATTCTTGCGTGCCGGTTGATGGTTACATTCTGAAAATGAGAACCATTTTTATTAGTTTTCAAACTATCGGAACATAGCGCCACTTCAAAACAGAATCAGAGAGAGCCAAACCATCATGCATGCCGAGATCCGACCGCATGCCATCGCGCCATCGTCCGCCCCGAGGGCCGCGAGCGCCAGCCTGGCCCCGGAGCGACGCGGATGAGCGGCCGCCTCCCAGCCGCCACGGCCGATGCGGGCAAGACAGATGCGGGCAAGGCCGCCGACGTCACCTTCAGCGCCCATGCCCTGGCCGAACAGCCGCCGTTCTGCGCGCAGCCGCTGCGCGAGGGCGAACTGCGCCTGTGGCTGCTGCGCCCCGAATGGCAATTGCTGTCGAAGGAGGATGCCTTTGCGCGGCTCTCGCCCTTCGAGCGCAAGCGCGCCAAGTGCTTTCCGCAGCCGGCCATCGGCAAGCGTTTCGCGGTCGGCCGCGCGGTGTTGCGCGGGATCCTCGGCGGCATGCTTGGCGTGCCGCCTCAGTCGCTCGAACTGGCCGACCAGGAAAGTGGGCGCGTCACGCTCGGCTCGGCCGCCGTGGCCGAGCCGCTCGAGATCGCCGTCGCCTATGCCGGCATCTGGATCCTGATCGGCGTGAGCACGCAACCGCTCGGCCTGGCCACCGCGTTCTCGGTCGGCGAGGCGGTGGACCCGGACCAGCAGCACCGCATCCGGCTCGCCAGCGTCGCCCATGCCGCCAGCACGCTGTCGGCAGCCGGTTATCTCTCGCAGCCGCTGGAGGCGCATGCGCATCGCGTGCATACGCACGATGCCGGCAGCTGGCGCGTGCTCGACCTGCCGATGCCGGGCCGCCAATGCGTGGCCGCGCTGGCCGCGCGCGAGATACGCGAGGTGCAGGCGAGCGGCTGGAACAACTCGGTGAAGCTGCCGCCTTCGGCGCCGGCGATATCGAAAGCGCGCGACGCTCGGCACGCGCGCAACGTCGAGGCGGGCAGCGGGCGCGGCCTCTGAGGATTCCCGGCACGGCGCTTCCCGCCCGGGCAAGCCGCTGCGCGTACGCCACCCTCGCCTTCGCATCGAAGGCGGCTCGCCGCCGTTCACAAGCTTACTGTCCGACGCCTGCCACGCGGGCCGCGACGACATTGCCACACCCGGGGCGCGTCGATATATTACGCACCACGCCTCGCGCGACGACGCATCGCGCGCCAGGCCCGAAGACGCGACTTCGCGGCAGGCCGGCCACCCCGCGCCCCTTCATTCCGATAGAGACGGTGGGTCGATGACGTCACGCAAGAATCGCTTCCTGGTGTACCTGCTCGCCGCCCTGCTCGGCGTGATCGCGGTGCGCGTGGTGCAGCACATCTGCGTCGAGCCCGACGGCTCGACGCCGCCCGTCACCGCGAGCAGCAAGCAGGAAGACAGCGCCGAGGAAGACAATCCGTTCGCCGAGAACGTGCCGGCCCACGACGCCTACGACAGCTTCATGGACAAGCTCGGCAACGATCCGAAGTTCAAGCTGCTGCTGGCCGGCGACAAGCAGGGCAGCAGCTACGAGAAGGGGTTCGGCCTCGCCCAGGATGGCCTGCCGCGCCTCACGGACGCGCAGCTCGAGCAGCGCCTGGTACTGATGTCGAAGGTGGTGGGCGGCATGCCCGACAGCGATTGCCAGGCGCTATCGCGGCCCACCGTGAATACCGCCGACAAGCAGCGCATGCTCGACGACGCGATCGCGCGTTTCAACGAGGCCGACGCGACGGCCTGGTTCGATTTCTCGCTGGCCTCGGCCAAGGCCGTGCTCGACAACACGCCGCTGGTGCAGCCCGATCGCGCGGCGGTGACGGCCGCCCTGCAGAAGATCGTGCAGCAGGTGCCGCAGGCGAACCGCCAGACCTTCCTCGACGCCACTAGCAAGCCGGCCACCGCCACGCCGGCCGATACCTGCTGGGCGATGCGCACGCTGTATCGCAACGCCGCCGCGCTGGGCGAGCCGGACAAGGCGGCCATCGCGCGGGGGCTGGTGGTGGCGGTGAACTGAACTCAACCGCGCGAGGCAGGCCCGGCCGATACGGCGCCGGCCTCACGCGCGCTCTCGCCCCCCTCCCCGCCGCTCAATAATCCAGCTCCAACGAAGCCATGAACACCCGCGGCATCCCTAGATACGCCCTATTCGCCCCCGGGCTGCCGACGATATTCCCATCGGCCACTGACGCGTAGTAGTCCTTGTTGGTCAGGTTGACGACCTGGAAGCACAGCGTGTCGTGGTGCCCCCAGAAGCGATCCGAGTAACGCAGGCCCAGATCGAAGATGGCATAACCGGCCGCGAACGAATTATTGGTATTGGTGGCCGCGCGGCGCGACTCGACATGCACCGCGCCGGTCAGCGCAAGCCCGCGCGCGAAGGCCGGATGGAAGTCGGCCGCCAGGTCGGCCTTCAGCTTCGGCACGCCCACGACCAGTTGGTCGTTGGTCGAGGGCACGCCGGTGTCGAGCAGCTTCGCGTCGATATAGGTCACCCCGCCGAACACGCTCAGGCTCGGCAGCGCATCGCCCTGCGCGAACAGCTCGACGCCGGTATTGCGCTGCGAGCCGATCACCGAGAACACGTTGTCCGCCGCACCGGTGCTGGCCAGCGAGCGCGTCATGCGGAACGCCGTCAGCGACAGCAGCAGGCTGTCCGACACCGCGTACTTGGTGCCGATCCCGATCTGGTGATCGCGATACGGCGACATGAACTGGTTCGCGTTGGCGGTACCGGCCGGCGCCTGTTCTCCCTGCTCAACGCTGTCGGACCAGGTCCCGTAGGTGGTCAGCGAGTTCAGCGGCTGGTAGATCAGGCTCACGGTCGGGCTCAGCAGCGCATCGCGCGAATCGGCGCTGCTGGTCTTGCCGGCCGCGTTGTAGCTGCGCTGGTCGATGAACGAGGTGCCGAGCACGCGCTTCACGGCCCATTGGCGATTCAGGTGCAGCGTGTCGCCCACCACGATGGTCTGTTCGGTCAACGTCGCGGAGCGATACTGACCGCCGTTGCCCGGCACCGGCGGCAAGGGAAACACCGTCGGATTGGCCAGGTTCGCGCTGCCCAGCGGCGTGGCGATCGAATTGCGATACGAATACTGGCCGTTGACGAAACCATTGGTGCCCAGCGTCAGGTCGTTCTTCATGCCGAGCACGCTGAAATGGCCGTTCAGCGCCCGCAGGTTGCTGGCGCTCGAGAAATGCGGCACCGCGTTAAAGTTCCTGGTGACCTTGTAGCCGCCGCTGTCGTCGACCAGGTTGTTGGTGATGCCGTACAGGCCGCGCTCGGCGTTCTGGTAGAGGAAGCCGACCTCGAGGCTCCAGTCGTCGTTGAAGGCGTGCCTGAGCTTGATCGAGGCGGTATTGGTGGTCAGGTCGGTGCCGGCGCCGGGCTGGCCGTAACCGAGCCGCGTGGGGTCGACGGCGGCCGGCAGCAGCGTGCTGCGCCCGCTGTCGTAGGTGATGCTGCCGGGCAGCCCGGTGATGCGCGTCGTGTAATGGCTGAAATCGGTCTCGACGACGGTGCGGCTGTCGAGATGGAAATCGAAGGCGGCGCTCAGCAGGGTGCGGTTACTGCTGCTGTCGGGCGCCCAGCTGCCGCCTTCGCCATGCACCAGGTTGAAACGGTAGCCGACCGCGCCGGCAGGCCCGACCAAATCTATCCAGATCTACCCGGTTGAGAGTGTGTGCGGGGTGAGGGGTTTTAGTTTGTCAGCCACATTCCAAGGCAGCAATT